>CAXXWL010000005.1:0-202500 GCA_963662855.2 uncultured Caenibius sp. | reverse complement strand
TTGTTTCAGCGCAGACATGCGAGCCTTGGCCGCCGCCATCTCCTGGGCATCGATCCGTCCGTCGCCATCCGAATCGGCATGGTCGAACATTGGCATCGGCGCGGCCTCGAATTCCGCGCGGGTCGCCTTGCCGTCGTTGTTGGCGTCCATTGCGTCGATCAGCGCATCGAGCCTGTCGGCTGCATCGGGCTTGAAGCGGGAGAGCCGTTTGAAATCGGACTTGCTCACCGCTCCGTCCTTGTTGCGATCGAGTCTGGTGAAATTTGCCGCCCGTTCACGCGCATATTCGTCGCGAGTGACGACACCGTCGCCATTAGCGTCCGCCCCGGTGAGCAATTTCATACCCTCGCCCGGCGACTGGGCGAAGGCGGGAGAAGCGGCGAGCAGAGCTGCTGCGGCGAGGATCATCTTCTTCATCGTGGTTCCTTCTGATCTTCAGGAAATGGCCGCGCTCCGTAAGTGGAGCGCGGCGCGACAACTCAACGCCGCGGCACCGTGCCCGAAACAGTGCGCGAGCTTCCATCGGCGCGGGTCAGGGTACTGTTGTAGCTTGCTGTGCCGTCGCCATTGTCGACCGCGCTGGTGGTACGGTCGCGGGTCCTGCCATCATTGGCCGCGATCGTGCGGCTGCCGCTATAGGCCCCGTCGCCCCAGCTCGCATCATGTACCCTGGTCACGCCGCGGCCGTTGTTGGCCTGGATATCTCGCTCGCTCGAATAACGGCCCGGGCCGTATTCGCGGCTGCGCGAGGCTTCGTACCCACGGCCATTATTGGCCTGGACGCCCCGCTCGACGTGCGCCGAACCGCGCTCACGCGAGGCAGAGCGCCATTGGGTGAAGCCGTGGCCATGCACGCCCTGGACATTCCCGACGTGTCCGCGCCGCACTTTCGCCTCCGCTGGTATCGCGGTGAGCGACAGCCCGGCTGCGAGTGCGGCGAGGCTCAAAACAACCCTATTCATGTCATACTCCTTGCTTTGGCGGCAATTCGACCGCCGCGTCTTTCCTATGCAAGCAGGGCGTAATCCTATCGCTTCGGCACAGTGACTAAGCGTAACGGAGTGTAACCGACACGTGTGGGCTCTTCGCCAAACTGGCCGCAGGCGCTATTTTGGCATTATGGAAACCAGTTGTATCGCCGTGGTCGAAGACGACCGCGAAATTCGGTCGCTCGTCGTCGACCTGCTTACCCGCGAAGGCTTTGAGGCCGTGGGATGTCGTAGCGTGGCCGAATTCGACCAGATCAACACCCGGCGACGGATCGATCTTGCAGTCCTCGACATCATGCTGCCGGGGGAGGATGGACTTTCGCTCTGCCGGAGATTGCGTGCAGCCGGAGACATTCCGGTGCTGATGGTGAGCGCCAAGGGCGACGACATAGACCGCATCGTGGGGTTGGAAGTCGGGGCCGACGACTATCTGCCCAAACCCTTCAATCCGCGCGAACTGGTAGCGCGAGTGCGCGCCATCCTCCGGCGAACGCGCGACAGCCATCGTTCCGGCCGCCCGGCCGCCAGCGAACGCTATCGCTTCGCGGGCTGGTCACTCGACGTCGGCGCCCGCGCGCTATCGAGCCCGGATGGGAGCGAGGTGGACCTGACGGCGGGTGAATTCGACCTGCTGGTGTGCTTCGTCACCCATCCGCAGCGGGTGCTCAATCGCGACCAGTTGCTAGACTGGACGCGAGGGCGCAGCGCCGGCCCGTTCGATCGCGCCGTGGATGTCCAACTCAGCCGCCTGCGCCGCAAGCTCGACTCCGCGCCCGGCGGAGAGACGATTATCAAGACCGTGCGTGGCGGTGGCTATCAGTTCACTCTGGCGGTCGAAAGGGCATGACCATCGGATCAAACTTGTCGCTCCGTCTCGCCGCGATCCTGCTGGGCGGCTTCATCGCACTCCAGCTACTCGTCGCTTTTGTGGCGCTCCCATCAACGGAAGACAGCCGCCGCCCATTCAACCTTCCGCGCCCCGAAGAGGCGGCCGCTATTGTCAAAGCCCTCGATCGGACTCCTACAGCAGAGCGAAAGAGCCTCGTCGAGGCACTCAACGGCGGATTATATTCGCTCGCACTTGCTCCGGCGCTCCTCCAGTCAAACGAACATTCGGACGATCTGCGTGATATCGATGCAGGATATAGATCGGCGATGCCCGGCCGTCGGATCGCCGTCGATGGTCAACGGCCGCGCTTCGGACGGATTATCGGACCGGCGGCACGCACCGGGCGGCTCTTCCCCCCCATTCGCGTGGGAATCGGCTTGAACGGTGGTGGCGCCTTGCTCATTACCAGCCAGCCATCCGACGCAACGCGGGCCTATTTGCAAAGCCGGGCGGTGATCGGTGCGCTGGGCGGCATTGTGCTGCTGATCGTCCTCATGCTTGCGGTACGGCAAACCACAAGGCCGCTCGGCGAACTCTCTCGCGGTGTTCGCCGGTTCGCGAGCAATCTCGACATGCCGAACCTCTCCGTCAGCGGGCCCGGCGAAGTGCGCGAACTCGCCGCCGCGTTCAACGACATGAAGGCGCAAATCCGGATGCTGATAGACGAACGCACCCGGGTCCTTGCGGCAATCGCACACGATCTGCGGACCTATCTCACCCGCCTGCGCCTGCGGGCCGAGTTCATCGGGGATTCCGATCATCGCAGCCGGGCCGTGCGCGATCTCGACGAGATGACCGCACTCATAAACGATACCCTGCTCCTGGCTGATCGTGACTCCGCGCCGCCAAGCCGCCCGGAGCGTGTCGATGTTGGGCAGGCTCTTGAAGAAATCGCCGCTTCCTATCTCGAGCTTGAGGAAGCCATCTCGCTTACGCCTCCTCCCGACAACCTCGCAATTGCCGCTACCCCTCTCTCGCTGCGGCGCATTCTCGACAATCTCATCGCTAACGGTCTTCGCCATGGGAATGCAGTTCAGGTCTCCGCGCAAGCGATCGACGGGGCCGTGGACATCATTGTAGAGGATGACGGCCCGGGTGTGCCGATCGACGCCATGGCCCGGCTTGGACTACCCTTTCAGCGCTTCGACCCCTCGCGCAGTCGCGAGACCGGTGGCGCAGGACTCGGCCTCGCGATAGTTCGGGCCCTCGCCGCCCGCGACGGTGCGGTCGTCCTTTTTGCCCAAGGGAAGCCGGCAGGCCTGCGCGTAACGATCCGCTACCCTCGTTTCATGGAATCGGCGGTATCGTCCGGCTGAGGTGGCAAAGGCAGCAGCGCCTCGGCCTTCGACGAAACACTGGGTCCTGGGGCGAGTGTCAGCGTGCCCCCAGCATGTAGATACACTGCCTGATCGCGCTCATACCGGAACCAAACCAGCACGCTGCCTTCCGCAACGCTCACCGATACGCCGGAGCGCAACACCGCCTCTCACCAGCCTTGATCCGCCAGGTCGTTCGGCTGTATTTCCGCCTTCCGCTGAGCCCGCGGGACGTCGAGGATCTGCTCGCCGAGCGAGCAAATCGTAATAGCCCTCCTCGCCAAGGATCCATGCCATGATCTCGCCCAAGCAACTCGCGCTTACCGTCACCCAGTGTGCCGCTGCGGCGGCTCTTCTGACCTTCACGACCAATCCGGCGAGTGCGCAGGTAGCGTCCGGGGCCTATCGCGATCTCAATCATAATGGTCGGATGGATCCTTACGAGAATCCGCGCCTCAGCCACGATAAGCGCGTGAAAGACCTTCTGAAGCGCATGACGCTTCAAGAAAAAGTCGGCACCATGATGCACGGCAGCCTGCCGTCCGGAGACGTGTCTGGGACCTCTGGCGCGACATACGATCTGCAACTGATCGAGCGCTACATAAACACCGACAAGGTGACGAGCTTCATCACCCGCCTTGCCGTCCCTCCCAGCGATCTGGCCGCGCAGAACAACGCCGTCCAGCGTATCGCCGAGCGTGGCAGGCTGGGCATACCCGTCACCATCAGTTCCGATCCGCGCAATCATTTTCAGGCTATCTTCGGAGCCAGCACCAAGGGCGGTGATTTTTCCCTGTGGCCCGAGACGCTGGGATTTGCGGCGATCGGCGACCCGGCCCTCGTGCGCCGTTTCGGCGACATTGCCCGTAGCGAATATCGGGCGGTGGGCATCCAGATGGCCCTCTCCCCCCAGGCGGATCTTGCCACAGAACCGCGCTGGCCGCGCGTCACGGCCACGTTCGGCGCCGATCCGCTTCTGGTTTCACGCCTTGCCGGTGCCTATGTCGCAGGCTTCCAGGGCAGCGATCGGGGCCTGACCAAAGACGGTGTCGCAACAGTGGCGAAACACTGGGTCGGCTATGGCGCCCAGCCCGAGGGTTTTGACGGCCACAACCAATACGGCAGGGTGGCGAAGCTCGATAATGCGAGCTTTGATCGACATATCGAGGCGTTCGATGGAGTTCTCGCCAACCGAACAGCCGGCATCATGCCGACCTATCCCATGATAGCCGGCGTCACGCTGGACGGGAAGCCGCTGGAGCAGGTCGGTGCCGGATTCAATCGCCAGCTTCTCACTGATCTGTTGCGCGACAAGAAAGGGTTCAAGGGTTTCATCCTGTCAGACTGGGCGATTACCAACGATTGCCCCATAGAGTGCTCGGCCCCCACTGCGGAAAAGCCGCAGACCCCGTCAGCCATCGCCACGCCATGGGGCGTCGAAACGCTAGCCAAGGTCGATCGCTTCGCAAAGGGGGTGAATGCCGGCATCGACCAGTTTGGCGGCGTGACCGAGAGCGACATACTGCTCGAGGCGGTCAAAAGCGGCAAGGTCTCCATGCGCCGCATCGACGACGCCGTCCGCCGCATCATGCTCGTCAAGTTCCAGCTGGGGCTGTTCGACAACCCCTATGTCGACGAGGGTGAAGCGGCGCGGATCGTGGGGGACAAACGAAATCACGCCGAGGCGGAGCAAGCGCAGCGCCGCGCGCAGATCATTCTGGAAAATCGCGGTGGTGTTGTTCCCATCGCCGGGCCGCGGAAGGTCTGGCTTTACAATGTCGATGCGGAAGTGGCCCGCAGTCGCGGCTTAACGGTTGTCGCCACCCCCGGAGAGGCAGACATCGCGATCCTGCGTGTCGAAACCCCTTCCGAGCGGCTTCACCCTCACCACTTCTTCGGTTCGCGCCAGAACGAAGGCCGGCTCGATTTCCGTGATGGAGATGCGGACTATGAAGCGATCAAGAAGGCAGCCGCCGTGGTTCCCACAATTGTGTCAGTCAATCTCGACCGGCCGGCGGTCCTTACGAATGTTCGTGACAAGGCAACCGTGCTCCTTGTGACCTTCGGTGCCAGCGATGGCGCGGTCCTTGATGTCCTGACAGGCAAAGCGAAGGCCGAAGGACGCCTTCCGTTCAATCTGCCGAGCAATATGGCTGCGGTTGCAAGCCAGGATCCGGCACGATCCGATGATGACGTGAACCCCCTATATCGACGGGGCTACAGAGCCGATTGAAAGCCCGGCATGGCGTCTGTCTCAATCGACGGATATGCAAGCGACATGCTTGTCTTTCAAGGAAGTGGCCTGCGCAAGGTCTACCGGTCAGGAGAGACCGAAGTGGAGGCGCTGAGGGGTGTCGATTTTTCGATCCCCTCCGGCGAAATCCTCGTGTTGCTCGGCCCGTCGGGCAGCGGCAAGTCCACCCTGCTTAACATCATCGGCGGGCTGGACCGGCCCACCGACGGAACGCTGCTTTACAGGGACATCGATCTGACCGAGCTGGACGAGGAAGAACTCACCCGTTTTCGACGCGCGAATATCGGCTTTATCTTCCAGTTCTACAATCTCATCCCCAGCCTGACGGCGGAAGAGAATGTGCGGCTCGTAACTGACATTGCCGAACACCCGATGGAGCCCGCCGAAGCGCTCTCGCTGGTCGGGCTCGCAGAGCGCCGCGACCATTATCCTGCCCAGCTTTCCGGCGGCGAGCAGCAGCGCGTCGCGGTGGCCCGCGCCATCGCCAAACGCCCCGAAGTGCTGTTGTGCGACGAACCAACCGGCGCGCTCGATTCAACCACCGGCACGAGAGTGCTCGAAGCCCTTGCAGATGCAAACCGCGAGCTTGGCACCACAGTTATAATAATCACCCATAATGCCGGGATCGCGGCGATGGCCCACCGGGTGTTCTATTTCCTCGACGGCCGGATCGCGCGGATCGAAACCAACGACAAGCCAATCGACCCGCGCGAAATCAACTGGTGAAAGCTCTCGATCTCAAACTGCTGCGCGATCTGTGGCGGATGCGCGGCCAGGCGCTGGCGATCGCGATGGTACTGGCCGCGGCAACCGCGACCTTCCTGCTTTCAACCGGGGTGCACCGTTCGCTCACTGAAACCCGCGATGCCTATTATGCGCGCAATCATTTTGCCGACGTCTTCGTCGGGATGACCCGCGCCCCACGCAGCATTGTTGCCCGGGTTGCCGAAATCCCCGGTGTCCAGCGTGCGGAAGGATCGATCCAGCAATATGCGACGTTGATCTTTCCCGGTCGCGATGAACCGGTGCGTGCCCTGATCAATTCGGTCGACGAATATGGGCACGGCCGGCTCAATGCGGTCACTCTGCGCGATGGGCGCATGCCGCAACCGGGCCAGACAGGCGAAGTGGTCGTGGACGATGGTTTTGCCGAGGCGAACAACCTGGCCCCCGGCGACCATATCGATGCGCTGATCTATGGTAGCAAACAGCGGCTGGATATCGTCGGTGTAGGACTGGCGCCCAATTTCATCTACGCGATTGCTCCCGGCGACATCATCCCGGACAATCGCCGTTTCGGTATCTTCTGGATGGGCGAGAAGGCTCTCGAAGGCGCGACCGACCGAACCGAAGCGATCAACAGCCTTTCGTTGACACTGCAGCACGGCGCATCGGAAGCCGACGTGATCCGGAAGGTCGATACGCTGCTCGAACCCTATGGCGGCACCGGCGCCTATGGCCGCGAAGATCATCTGAGCCACGCCTTCCTCGACAATGAACTGATGCAGCTCGATGCCATGACCAAGGTGATACCGCCGGTATTCCTGCTGGTTTCCACCTTCCTCGTCTATATCGTGCTTGGGCGGATGATCCGCACCGAGCGCACCCAGATCGGCCTCATCAAGGCTTTCGGCTATTCCGCCTGGTCAATCGGTGGGCATTATCTCAAATTCGCACTGGCGATTGCTCTGCTCGCCACGCTGCTCGGCTCACTCGCGGGGATATGGATGGGCCGCGGAATGACCGAGCTGTACGCCCAGTACTACCGCTTCCCGTTCCTCTATTATCGCATCTCGCCCGGCGTATTCCTGGGCGCGGCAGCGCTCGCGCTCGGATCGGCGGCTCTCGGGGCCCTTGCCGGCGTCTATTCCGCAGTGCGCCTGGCTCCCGCCGTAGCCATGTCTCCGCCACCGCCGCCGATATATCGCGCGGGTTTTGTCGAACGGTTTGGGCAAGCGGCCGGGTTCAGCCCGATCGGGCATATGATCGTGCGCCACATCGCCCGCTGGCCCGGTCGTTCGGCGATCACTGCCTTTGGCGTAGCCCTCTCGATGGCGCTGCTGTTCTCCACCCTGCAATTCCTGGATTCGAGCCGGACTATGCTCGACAATTTCTTCTTCCGCGCCCAGCGCCAGGATCTGACCGTAACCTTCACCGAACCGCGCAACGAACAGGTCTTGTTCGCGCTTGCCCAGCTTCCCGGTGTCCAGCGCGTCGAGGCGACCCGTGCCGTCCCGGTCAAGCTGAGCAACGGGAACTTCTCCGAACGCACCGCGATAGAAAGCACCGCCCCCGACGCGGCGCTTACCGTGCGGATCGACGCGGACGGCAGCGAGATCGCGCTACCTTCTTCCGGGCTGATGCTCAGCCGCCAGCTTGCCGACCAATTGCACCTGCGGACGGGTCAAATGGTTCATCTCGAACAGCTCGGCGGGCGCAGGACCCAGGCGATGCTGCCCGTCGCCCGGATCGTGGACGAGTTCATAGGCGCGCGCGCCTATGCATCCCAGGCCACGCTGGATACGATCACCCGCGAAGCCGCACCAGTCGGCGCTGCGCTGCTGCGGATCGATCCCGCGGCGCGCAAGGACATATTGTCGGAATTGAAGGAAATGCCAGTGGTATTGGGCGTGACCGAGCGCGACGCCGCGATGGACAAGTTCCAGGAGATGATCGAAAGCAATATGTACACCATGCTGTTCTTCTACATCTTCTTCGCCTCAGCTATCGCAGTGGGTGTAGTGTATAATTCCGCACGCATCCTGTTCTCCGAACGTGTGCACGAACTCGCAACCTTGCGCGTACTGGGCTATCATCGCAGCGAAGTAGGTCTGGTGCTGCTCGGGGAACTTGCCCTGCTGGTCGTGGCGGCGGTGCCCTTCGGCTGCATCATCGGCAACTGGATGGCACAGCTTATGACGGCAATGTTCAGTTCCGACCTGTTCCGCCTGCCCTTCGCCCCAAGCAGGGCGACTTACGGCTATTCGATTCTGATCGTACTCGCCTCGGCGATGGCAACGGCTTTCTCGGTCGCGCTCAGAGTGATGCGGCTCGACATGGTCCGCGTACTCAAGGCGCGCGACTGATGGGGGAGCGGATCAAGCGTTGGCGCTGGGCGCTGCTGATCGCAGCGCTGCTGCTGCTGGGCCTTGTCTATGCCTTCTGGCCTTCGTCGGTTCCGGTCGACATCAGCAAGGTTTCTCGCGGCCCCCTGTCAGTGGGGATCACCGATGACGGGGTGACACGGGCGGAGGAATATTACGTGGTCTCCGCGCCGGTGACCGGATACCTCTCCCGCATCGAGCTTGAGGCGGGTGACAAGATCGCTCCGGGCACGGTAATCACGCGGATGACCGGGCGGCCGTCGAGCCCGCTCGACCCGCGCAGCCAGCAGGAATTGCGCGGCGCGCTGGCCTCTGCCCGCGCAGCCTCCAGCGGAGCGCAATCTGCGCTGATTCAGGCGAAGAATGACCTTGCCCGCGCCGAAGAACTGGCCACGCGCGGCTTTCTGGCCAAGGCGCAACTTGAGGCAGCCCGGACCCGCGTAGCGGCCGGCGAGGCAACGCTGGCACAGGCCCGGGCCGAAACCGCGCGCATTCAGGCCATGCTTGCACAGCCGTTGGGCGACGCGGATACCCCCGTACCGGTGAGGGCGCCGGTCGGAGGATCTGTGCTGTCTGTCATCACAGAAAGCGAGGGCGTGATCGCCGAAGGCACCCCGCTGATGACCATCGGCGATCCGCACCGGATCGAGATGGTGGTGGACCTGCTTTCTCGCGAGGCGGTGCGGGTCAAACCCGGTGCCGAGGTGCGAATTACCCAATGGGGCGGGCCCCAGCCGCTGATCGGCAGGGTCGAACGGATCGAGCCGTTCGGCAAGCTCAAGATCTCCGCGCTGGGCATCGAGGAGCAGCGGGTCAATGTGATCATCAGCTTCGTAGGGGCGTCGAAGGCGGAAGCCGCGCGGCTCGGTCATGGCTACCAGATCGACGCCACGATAATCCTCTGGAGCAGCGACAATGCGCTGCGCGTTCCGATCGGGGCACTGTTCCGAGGGGGGGATGGCGGCTGGCGCGTATTCGTGGCCGAAGGCGGAAGGGCCCGCGAACGGGCTGTGACAATCAGCCATATCAACGACGAATTCGCCGAGGTGACCAAGGGCCTTTCTGCGGGCGAGGCTGTAGTGCTCAACCCCGGCAATGCGTTGAAGGACGGCGCCAGAATCAGATCGCGCTGAGCGGTATTCCTTATGCATCTTTTGGTCTGCGAGATGGCCGTGCCGCTTCAAATGGCTGTTCTTCCCCCGTCAAACTGCATCCGGACGCAAGCGAATCTGCGCGATTGCGCAATTACATAAGATTTTATTGCGAATCATTTGCATTAGCATCTAGCATCGCTATTGACCCGCCTGTCAGCAACAGAACAGGGCGCAGATAATGCGAACGCATACAGCTTGGATTGCCATTGCCGCAGCAGGCCTTTGGGGCGGGACGGCACAGGCTCAGGATCGATCGGGTGGCGAAAGCAAGGCCGAAAGCCTCCCCGAAGTTGTGGCCGAGGGCGAACAGGTTGCCGCGCCGGTCACGCTGGGCAGCGGAGTCAATTCCGGCACCACGACGATCGACCGACAGGACATCCAGCTACGCACGCCCGGCTCGGGCGATGTGAACAAGCTGCTGCGCATCCTGCCTACAGTGCAGTTCGATCGCGATGACGGGATCGCTTCGCAGGACAGCATCCAGGACATCCGCCCCGCAAATATCTCGATCTCCGGCGGGCATTATTATGCCAACAACATCTCGCTCGACGGGGTGAACATCAATTCGCGCCTAGATGTCACGAATGACAACCCGCAGAACGGCAGCGAAGTTGCCGGGCCCAGCGCGCAAACCCACTGGCTCGATTCCGAACTGATCGGCAAGATCACCGTCTTCGATTCCAATGTCTCGGCCGAACATGGCAATTTCACCGGGGGCACCGTGACGATCGAAACTCGCGATCCCAGCCGCAGTTTCGGCATCACGGCCACAGCATCCCACACCAGCGACGAATTCACGAATTTCAAGCTCTCCCGCATCGCGCAGGAGCAATATGAAGGCACCGATCTTCCCGCGACGCCGAAATTCGAGAAATGGCGTTATGGCGGCACAGTCGACCTTCCATTGAGCGACCGCGCTGCGGTGCTGGTAGCCTATAATCACTCGGAATCCCGCGTAACTCATTTCGCCAATGCCAAATATGGCAATGCGGAGCGCCGCTTCCGCGACATCAGCGACAATGTTCTGGTGAAGGGTATTTTCGACATCGACAATGCCACCGTGCTGCGTGGCCAGTTCGCCTACTCGCCTTACAGCAGCACCTCATCCACCAATGCCGCCGTTGATGCCGTTGTTGATTCCAGGGGCGGAGGCATCACCTCCAAGCTGGAGCTTGAACATACCGGCACGCTCAACTGGAAGGCCGAAGGCTCCTACGCCTATACAGACACCAGCCGCACCGCGCCGGGCGTGCAGTACAACATCCCCAGCACCACGACTAACGGTGCCTTTTGCGATAACAGCAGTTGCACCACGGGCGGCATCGGCGATCTCGACCAGACGCAACGCATCTACGCCCTCAAGGGCACGATGGGCGTAGAACTGGGCGATCTGGCCCTGCGCGGTGGCGTGGATTACGAGCATGTCGCCGCCCGCAAATCCCGCCCGGAAGATGTGCTGGCCTATAGCCGGGGCAAGCTCGCCTCCAACATCGTCTGCACCGATGGCGACAGCTTGGACTGCGCTGCGGGCGAATACGCACTGGAGCAGTATAATTACAGCAAGGCATACAATGCCCACGTCTCGCTCGATTCCGCCGGAGCATGGCTGGAAGGGACGCTGCAAACAGGCGCGCTGACCCTGCGTGGCGGCCTGCGCTATGATTACGAGAGCTTCCTGGGCAATCATGTGCTGGCGCCTCGTTTCGCCGCTGCCTATCGCCTGCCCTGGAACGATATGGAGATCAGCGTCGGCGCCAATCGCTATTACGGCACCAGCATGCTCAGCTATGCGCTGCGCGAGCAATATCCCAGCACCGAGATATGGAAACGCACCGGAGTGAACAGCGGCGGTTCGCTGTATTATTCCGATGCCGGCTGGGCCCTGTCCTCGGTAAGCAATGCCACCAGCTATCGCAATTCCAACCTCGAAACGCCTTACTCCGACGAGTTGACCGCTGCTGTCACCGGGCGCGCGCTGGGCGGCGTCGCGCGGCTGAAGGGCATCTATCGCGACGGGAAGAACCTGTTCGCCAGAACCCCGATGCTAGCGGAGGTCTCAGGCGGCCTGACCTTGCGTTACTACAATATGAGCAATGAAGGCTCGAGCACCTATCGCGGCGTCTCATTCGAATGGGAGCGCAGCTTCGGCAAGCACTCGCTGGGCCTGAGCGTCAACTACTCCACGACCAAGCGGACCAATCCGGACTATCTGGAAGACGTGGACGATGAACTGTGGGAAGATCTGCCGATCCTCTACGACGGCAATGTCTACACCTCCCGCGAAATCGCGGAAATGAACCGCGACGCCAATTATGCCGCGCCGCTGCTGATCAACGCGACATGGTCAGCCGCGTGGCTGGCCGACCGGCTGCGCAGCAATGTCAGCGTCCATTACCGCAACGGTTTCGACCGGATCGAGGATACGGGCGTGAACCAGACGATCGAAGGCATACGCTACGACGTCTATGAGCTGGTGAACTATCCCGACAGCGTGGACGTGGATCTCAATCTCCAAGCTGATGTGATCCGTTCACATTATGGCACGCTGACGTTGACGGCGGAAATCTCCAACCTGTTCAACACCGTCCCGTCGAGCAGCTACACCAGCAGCACAGTTCCTTATCAACTCGGTCGTTCGGCCTGGATCGGCGCGAAATACAGGTTCTGAGGACGATGAATTCCCGGCATGGAAAATGGATACGGCTGGCATCCCTGCTTGGCGCAGGCCTGCTGCTGGTGGGGGCGGCTGGAGAGTTTGAGCCTGTCCCCCCGGCAAGCGAATTGCGCATGCTCTATACCGGGAAACCTCAGAACTGGCCCCGCCCGACCCTACACGAAGGCGCGGTGTTCGAGGAATTCGGTTCGCTCCCGGCGCGGGCCAAACTGGAAGGACCGGATGCGCAGATGGCGGAACTGGGAGAGGAGCTGTTCAACGAACGGCGCCTTTCCGGCTCGGGCCAATATGCCTGCGCATCCTGCCACAACCGGGAACTGGGCATGGGCGACGGCTTGCGCACCGCCTTCGGCCATGATCGCCAGCGCGGCAACCGCAACGCCCAGCAGATATTCACCGCCGGGCTGATGCACGAACTGTTCTGGGATGGGCGAGCCACCAGCCTTGAGGATCAGGCTATTGCGGCCATGACCAATCCGATCGAGATGGCCGGAGAACCTGCCCGGATCGAAGAGTGGATCAATACCAATCCCCATTACCGCGATAAATTCGTCGCTCTCCGGGGCGAAGGTCGCATCACTCTTCAGCAGGTGGTGGGCGCCATTGCCGAATTCCAGAAGACCCTGCGCCCACCGAAGAGCAAATGGGACCGGATGCTGGAGGAAGGGTCGCAGGTCTTCACCGACGAGGAGCTTGCAGGCCTGCACCTGTTCCGCACAAAGGCCGGCTGTGCCAATTGCCATAACGGTCCGCTGTTCAGTGACCAACGCTACCATAATATCGGCCTCACCTATTACGGCCGAAAATATGAGGATCTGGGGCGCTATCTCCTGACCGGAAAGGCGGAAGATGTCGGCCGGTTCCGCACACCCAGCCTGCGCGCCGTCGGGCGGACCGGGCCCTACATGCACAATGGACTGTTCCCTTCACTGTTTGGCATCGTGAACCTCTATAATGCCGGCGGCGTAACCGAGAAGCGCGAGGCATCGCTCACCGATCCGGCAGCACCCCGCCCCGCGCTCGACCCGCTAGTGAAGAAACTGAACCTGACTGCGGAGGAACGGCGGGCACTCGTGGCGTTTTTGGAAACGCTTTAGGCCCTGGGCCGGTAAGTCATCGGCAGGGTGAAGCTGCGCTGCTTCCAGCTGGAAGCGGCCGGCGGCTTCGGAAAGGGAGACGCGGCCTGGATCTGCTGCTGGGCCAGCCGATCCAACACAGGCTCCCCGCTTGAGGCAACTATCCTCACCGGTCCGGTGAGCCTGCCGCGCCGGTCAATCTGGAACTCGACCGTCACCGTGCCTTCAAAGCCCCTAACGGCCAGATTGGCCGGAAAGGACTTGCGCCTCTCGATCCAGCGATGGACCTCCGCGCCATAGGCCTCCTCAGCATTGGCGAGCCCACGCGCACCGGGCGGGGAGGATGCTGCAGGAACGGCCCGGGCAGCCGCATTCGCATTGCCAGCGGACGTCGCGAATGCAGCGCCCGGAGAAGATCCCGCCACAGGGGATTGCCCCTGCCCAGCCGCTTCGCTCGGAGCTGGCACCTCGGCCTGGCGCATGGCCTCCATTGCCGGCAGGAGGACGAGTTGTGCCACGGGCCGAGCCTTGCTGGCGGCATCGGGAGCGGCAGGAGACTGCATCGGTTCCGGTCGCGGCCGGGGCTCGCGCTGCTCCACCTGAGGAGCGGAAAGGTCGACGACGGTAAGGGAAGGCTCGCTCGGCCCCACATTTGAAGGCGCAGGATTCCATGCGCGCGAAGCCAGAAAGAGAGCCAGCGCACCATGAAACGCCACAGAAAGAACCAGGGCGAAAGCCCGCCGGGCAAACATGCTGCACCTTAACGCGAATTATTCGCATTATCAAGTAATCGAGTGTCCTCAATGGCCATGCAAAGGCGCACGCCTGATGGCATCGGGCCGCGTCATTCGGCCTCCTCGGCCATCCTTTTAACAGGACACTAAAACCGCTCCGGTCCGTTTCCGGCCACCGCCCCGCTCCCCTTCAAAAGGCCGGATGCGTTCCGCCGTGGGCCATCGCACCGCAGTGCTCCGGTGCAGGACAGCACCTCCTTAGAACCATGAATTTATACGATATTCTTGCCGAATTCCAGTTGGCGGTGGCGCGTAGCCCGAGGTCAAAGGACGCTGTCGCAATATGGCTGCACCGACTGGCCGCGCAAGGCCACGACCTGTCGCGATACAATGCTCCTTTGCAGCCGGATCGGCTCTTGTTCTTGGTGCAGCGAAAGACCGAGCGCCTAAGCTTTGAGCGAGAGCAGGCAGGAATATCCAGCTCCAAATACGGAAACGAACAATCAGGGACCGCAAGCCAATGGCTGTGCAGCAAAGGCAAACCGCACAGGGGCGCGCAGGAATCATCGGCGCATGGCTGATGTCCGGCCTGGTTTTCGCACCGTTCCTGCTCCCCGGCATCGCGTCGGCGCAAGATGGCAGCGAAGTGAACGAAACCACCACGATCGACCGGGACCGGGTAGATCGGCTGGCCCCTGAAGTTCCGCTGCCCACTCCGCCCGTCGCCTCTCCGGAAAAGCCTGTGGAGGTAGCGCCCGAAGTCGGCGGCGCTGCTGGAGTCCAGCTCGTCCACATAAGGTATGAGGGCTCGACGCTCCCGGTCGAAACGCTCGATCAGGCAACCGCTCCCTTCATCAACCAGCCCTTGACGCGGGATATTCTGCAGCAGGTCGCCAATGCCGTCAGCGCTGCCTACGCGCAAAGCGATGTCGCATTTTACGGCGTCTCCATTCCCGCACAAAACCCGGCGAGGGGCGAATTGCTCGTCCGCGTGCTGGAAGGCCGGGTCACCACCTACCGGCTCGCCAGCGAAACGCCCAGCATGCCCACGCGGCTGATCGGCAAGCAGGCGCAGCGGCTCATAGACGATACACCCACACATAAGAGCACGCTGGAACGAACGCTGTCGCTGCTGCGCGACATTCCAGGGCAAACCGTCCAGGCGCAGGTAAAGCCCACCGATGTGCCGGGGGAACTGGCGCTGGACCTGGATGTGAAGCGCAAGCAGGTGGAACTGACGCTGAACATCAATAATCGGGGGGTCACCAATGTAACCTCCGCCACGCAGATGCAAGCTATCGTCGCCATCAACGGATTGCTGCGCGAAGGCGATGCCACCCGAATTTCCGGTTATATTCCCTTCAATCCGGATCGCTATCAGCAATATTCGCTGAGCCACAGCACACCCATCGGATCGAACGGCACCACCCTCACCGTGAGCGGAGCATATGTCCGCACCCTGACCGTCACTAATATTCGCGGCGATGCGAAGCAGGGCGGCATTGTCCTGTCTCACCCCCTGATCCGCTCCTACCGCCGCAACCTGACGATGAGCCTGGGTCTCGACGGCACGAATAGTGAAAATTACTTCCTCGATACCCAGTTCGGCGGCTTCAAGACGCGCGCCGTCCGGCTCAGTACCTCATGGTCGTCGACCGGCAAGAAGGGCGGCTATGCCGCTGCCGCCACGATCAGCCAGGGCCTCAAGGGCCTGGGAGCGGACCCGTTCGACGGCTATTCCGAAGCAGATTTCACCAAGGCCAATCTCCAGCTGACCGCAGTCCGCAAGCTGGGCGAAAGCATGACCATCCGCACCGGTTTGCGCGGACAATATAGCAACAGCCGGCTGCCCACGACCGAGCGTTTCTCAATCGGCGGTCCGGGTGGCGGCGCCGCGTTCTATCAGGGGATCGTGACGGCGGACAGCGCGGCCAGCGGCAATCTGGAGCTTTCTTGGAAGGTGCTCGGCCCATCTGGTTCGCCACTGGGGTTGACCCTGTTCGGATTTGCCGATGGCGCACTTGGCCATTCGAAGGCGCGACCCAGCTACAAGATCGCGGAGCGCGACTATTCCCTGGCTTCCGCAGGTGGCGGCCTGCGCGTGAGCCCGCTGAAGGGCTGGGTGGGAAGCGCGCAACTTGCCTTCCCGCTGAAGGCGCCGCTGGCCGGCACGGATGACAAGCCCCGCTTCATCTTCAGCATCAGCAAGGTTTTGTGAGCACGGGCAGCGGCCTGTGCGCCGATAGGCTGGGATACGGACGATGAAGAATGCCTGGGAAGTGTGGAACGCAGCATTGAGCAAGGCCGAATGCGATGCAATCGCAAAGCGCGCCGCCCGCTATCCACATAACGAAGCGACGGTCGGCTTCCAGGAAACGCAGCGCAGCGACCTGGCCTATCGCACATCCTCGATCCGGTGGCTGGATGTCGCGCGCGAGAAAGACATCGTCGCGCGAGTCATGCATTTCGTGCACCAATCTAACCGTAACAATTTCGGCATCGACATCGTTGCGCCGTTTGATCTCCAGTTTACCGAATACCGGGCCAGCAACAAAGGCCATTACGACTGGCATCAGGACGTCTGGCTTGAATCCCACCGCCCCTATGACCGCAAGCTTTCCGTCGTCGTCCAGCTTTCGGATCCGGAGGACTATTCGGGCGGCAGCTTCGAGTTCTTCGGCATGCAGGCGCCGGGGGAGCAATTCGCGCCACGAGGCAGCCTGCTGATCTTTCCTTCATTCCTGCAGCACCGCGTGAACCCCGTCCAGGACGGCACAAGGCAAAGCCTGGTCACCTGGGTGGAAGGCCCGCGCTGGCGCTGAAGGTCTGCGGAAAAAAAGGCGCGCTGAATGAATTGTGCCCCGCAGCGCGATTTTGGATCTGCTCCGACAGATACGACATCAACGGCTGCTCGAACTTCGGGTTCATCACCAGAAAGTGCCGCCTGCGGTCATGCTCGTCGGGAATCCGGAACAGTACGCCCTCGCTCACCAGGCGACGCACGAGCCGCAGAGCCGTGCTCATTGGCGCGCCCGAGGCGATGCAGGCGCTGGATACGGATACCTGCCGATTTTCGATCTTGGCCAGAAGCAGGTCAAGCAACATTTCCCAGGTGGGATCGCCGAACAATTCTCCGTCGCCGATCTCGCGCCGCTTGGCTTCCTTCTTGAGTAATTCGCGGATGAAGCCGGTGAGTTCATCCTGATTGACCTTCCCATCGGAAGGCGCGGCGTGGATCTGTGCAGCCGCCTGCGGAAGCGGGGCGGGCTCGCGTGGAGGTTCGGGTTCCTTTATCAGGCGCGAAAGCCGCTGCAATTCATCGCCAAGCACTGTCATCTTGTCCAGCAAGGCGTCTCGTGCCGCCGGCTCGTCGCGTAGCCCGTTGACCCGCTGCAGTGCTCTTTGCAGATCTGCCTGGCGGATCGGCTTTTCAAGGAAATCCACTGCGGAAGCTCGCATCGCATCGATCGCGAGGTCCTTCGTCGCATAGCCGGTGGCCATGATGAAATGCAGACGGCGGCCATGGGCTTCCGCCCTGCTGGAAAGCTCCTGAATCAGGGTGATGCCGTCCTGCCCCGGCATGTTGTAGTCGACAATCGCGATGGATACGTCGTGGCTCAGGTAAAGCTCGAGCGCCGTGTCGGGGTCGAGCGCGATGATCGGCTCGTAACCTAGCGTCTGCAGGCTGAAGGCGCATTCGTGGCACCAGTCCGCATCGTCGTCCACCAGCAGCACCGTTTCCACCGGCCCGGCATCAGCCACGCTATGCGGCGCGGGACGGAAACCGGCGGAGGGGCCGGGGTCGGCAGCCACAGGGAAGCCGGATTCTGCCTCGGCCGGCGGCGGGTCCACATTGAACAGGGCCCCCAGCCCACCACGCCAATTGTTCTTGATAATGTTCATCGCCCTAACAACCTTTGCCCACGACGAGTTGTTACATTTCGGCAACAATTCTCTTTGCGTTAAAAATATAAAGTGGCATTCGTTATTATTTTTTGGCGACCCAAAGGCAGTATTATCAATCAATAGCTTCCATTTGTCACTTTCATGGTCGATTCCACAGTGGACGAAGGAAGTGGGATGAAGCCGGCATATTTCATGATCGGGCTCCCGCTCATGTCGTAGGAAACTGTTACTGTGAACACATCGCTTCCTTCGCTGGCCGTGTCGATCGACACTTCCTGGCTATTTCCCATGACGGCGCTGTAGTTCACGATGACTTCGTGCGCTCTTTCTTCCGCCAGGGTACTTCGTTCGTCCGCGGACAGTCCGGCCAGCGCCGCGCGAGCACCTTCGGATGCGGCGTGCCGGACGCCATACAGGGATGTAAAATAGATTGAGTAAACAATGACTGAAAAGACAAGCATCAGCAGCGCTGGAGCAAGCACAGCAAACTCCAGCGCTGCCATGCCCGACTTGCATCGGAGCAGATTAGATAGACGTCCGATCGCCATCGTCCTCTTCCAGCGTCACCCAGTTGTACCGCCGGTGGAATCGGCGAACATTGCATCGAAGGCAGCAGTAAGATTGGTCTGGAACGACAGCGAAGCGACACCGATGGCCGCCACGATGATGCCGCCCAGAACGGCATATTCCACCGCCGTCAGGCCACGCTCGTCGCCGAGGAGGTTCCTCAGCATTTTGAAGGTCTTATTGATCATCTGACTTCTCCGTCACTTCCCCCTTGAATGTGTCGGGACCGGCTGGAGGAACTGCCGGCCCCTTTCCTCTAGACCAGCACCGGAACACCACAGCGGGCCCCGGTGGCCCAGATGGTCGCATGGCCGAGCTGGACGCCCAGCGCGGCGAGAACATTGTCCAGCACCGGATCGACCGTATTGCCGACCAGCCCGGTAAGCGGGGTGACGATCGCAGGCAGAATCTGGCTGCGCAGCGGCCCGGCATTGCAAACCAGGGGCAGGCACAGCGGGCCGACCTCGATCTTCAGTCCATCCGGACCCAGCAGACTGTCCGTCAGCGTGCCGATCAGCGTGCCGACCTGCGATCCATTGCCGATGCTGGCCGATGTGCCGGGGTTGGTGGGAGAGCCCAGTGTGCCGTTGCCGCCCGGCCCGAATATGAGATTGCCCTGATTTCCCTGCAGGGGCAGCGCGATGGCCTTGGCCTTGATTGTCACCAGATTGAGCACGTTGACGAGCGTGGCTGGCTCGATCTCGTCCATGCTGAGCGGCATGGACCGGGTCAGCGCATTGGCGGGAACCTCGCCGATATAGGCGTTGACCAGCCCGCTCCGCGCATTGACCGTCACCCGTGTATCGCGTGCCTGTTCGGCGGTGTTGCTGCAGTCGATCGCGGTGATGTCCGCCGTGGCAGCGGCCACGTCGATGAACAATGGCACGGAATCGACCGACAGGGGCAACGGAATGCCCAGCAGCGAGAGCCCGCCCAGCCCACCCAGGCCAAGCTGCAACTGGAGACGCAGGGCAGATGTGCCGACCTGCGTCTCTCCCGCCGGGCCGAAAGCGAAGCGCGGCCGGTCGATCGGCCCCCGCCCCATCGCAGCCAGCCTGACCGTGCTTCCAGGAACCGCCAGCCCGACCAGATCGGACGCATCGATCGCTCCCGGCCCGGCCTGCACGGCAAAGGCGACAAGCTGATAGGCGTTCAAGCCCGCACGCAGCGAAGGCCGCGCGTCAGCCTCGCCCACGGGCATGTTCTTCCACACCCCCAGGCCGAAAAGGTCCTTCAGGGGCACCTTATAGGAATTCGTGACCTGCAAAGCGAAGGCGCTAAGCGCTGCCTTCACGCTAGGGTCGGTGGTGGCGCTTGCGGCCGCCTGGGCTATGTCGCGCAGGCCGTAGGTTTGCTGTACCAGTTCGCCATAAGTGCCGTCGAAATCGTCACCGGCAAGCGCATCGAAGAACAGGCCGGCGTCCACATCGCCATGCATCAGAGCCTCGATCTGGGACGTATTGAGCGTCAGCTGGATGTCCAGCAGCGCCCCCAGAAGGCCGTTCACCGTGTCGACCAGCCCGTTGTTCACCGTGAGAATGCCCGAGGTAATGCCGACTCCCGCCTCGTCGATGCGGGCGGCAGTGGCCGTCGCCGCAAGGTCGGGAATGACAGTAGCCCCGCCCAGCACGGCGGAGAGATAGCGGCGGCTGGGCCTGCCTGCCTCGATCCGAACCGCATTTGCCAGACCGTTGCCGGGGCAGCGCGAATAAGTCGTGTCGAAGCGTTGTTCGGGCGTCAGGGCAATGTCGGCGCAATAGCGCCCGACCTGCACCGATTTGAGGATGCCTGGATCATAACCGTTACGGCTGAGATAGGTTTGCGCCCGCGCCTGCGCCTGGGCGGGATCCATGGCGGCCGCCAGGGCTGCAGCCTCTGTTGCGGCGCGAAGTTCCCGATTGTCGAGATGATAGAGCCCGACGTCCAGCGCCATGCCGGCCGATGCGACGAATACGATAGCCAGCCCGGCAATGGCGGGCGCCATTGCCGCCTTTTCGTCGCGCAGCACGCGGCGCATCAGGCCAAGGATGCGGCTGGGAGCGGTGCGTTTCACGGCTCGCTACCTTTCGCCGGACGATGCGCATCGGCGGCGAGACGCAACGCCTCGGCCAGCACCTGCTTGCGCAGTGCCTCGACCGCCGGCCCTTCGCCGATCCGCGTGAAGGCCGCGTCGGCCTCCTGTTCGCGGCCCGCCATAGTCAGCGCCAACAGCAGATTGTTGCGGATCACCGGATCTTGCGGCGCCAGTTCCCGTGCGCGCCTGAGTGTCTCCACCGCGTCGGATGCCATGCCGTCGCGCAATTGCGCATAGCCCATCGCATTATTGAGCAGAGCGTCGGTGGGCAATCGCTGGAGGGCAGCGCCATATTCGGCGATCGCCTCCTTCCAGCGCCCCTGCGCGGTAAGGACATGCCCGCGTATCGCGCGAACCGGTCCACTGCTGTCCCGCGCCGTCAGGCTCGCTGCGGCGGCCTGCGCCTCCTCGGTCTGGCCAAGATCCAGCAGGCAATTGATCCGCAGGATCTGGGCATCGAACTCGCCGGGATATTGCCGCTCGAAATCGTCGAGAAAGGCAAGGGCCGCGCGGGAATGGCCGTCCTGCCGCGCCTGCCGGATCAGCATCAAGTAAAGATCACGCGTGGAAGCCTGCGTCTGGCCGGAATCGCGGGCTGCGAGGACCGGCTGCGCCGGCAGGCCCGCGGCGAACACGGCCATGGAGATGAGCGCCAGAGCAGGACGAGATATTCTGACCTTCATCGCGCGTTCCCCGCCAGAGTATCCAAAATCGCCGCCACAGGCGGTCCCGCCAGCACGATCAGCAAGGCCGGCATGAAAAAGATGAGCATCAGCACCACCATGCGGACCGTGATCACGCCGATGCTTTCGCGCGCGCGTGCGACGCGGCGCTGGGAGAATTCGCTGATGAACTCGCGCAGGGCTGGAACCAGCTCCATCCCCTTGAACAGCGATTGTCGGAAGAGTGAGGCGAGTTCCTTCGCCCCCACGAGGCCTACCCGGCCGGCCCAGCGATCGAAGGCCAGTTGGTAATCCTGCCCCCGGTCCAGATCCGCGACCAGCATTGCCATCAGGCGAGAATGTTCGGGCACGGCGATCTGCTCGTCCCGGGCGATCGTGCGAAAGCACTGGTCCAGCGAAATGCCGCTTTCCAGCATCATCAGAATGAGATCGAGCAGGAAGGGAAATTCCGCCATCAGGCGCCGTTCGCGCCGCCCTGCGCGCATCCGCAAGGCGAGCTTGCTGCCGATATAGGTCAGCCCCGTCACGATGAAGGCGATCAGCAGATTGACCAGGAGATTGCCCGAGAAGAGGAAGGTCAGCGCAAGCGACAGCAGTGCCGCGCCAAGCGTGGCGACGAGCCTGATCCAGACGAACTGCTCCACCGCATTCGCCTCGAAATAGCCGGCGCTGCGCAGCTGCCGCTCGATCTCGCTGCGGTCCCCGCCCTGCCCGAGCATCATCCGCGGCACGCGCAGCCTGCTGGACCACGGCCGCTTGTCTGAAGTCCCGCTGGCAAAGCGCGCCTCCAGCCGCCAGTCGGCCAGCAGCATCCGGGCACCTGCAACCGCGAGCACAACCCCGCACAGGGCCGCGATGAAGAGCAGAAAAGGCACCGCGGCCGCCATCAGAATTCAAGCCTCATCAGGCGGCGGATCACCAGGATACCGGTGATCTGCGAAATCAGGGCGATCGTGATCAGCGTCTTTCCGCGCTCGTCGGTAGTGAAAAAGGTGACGTAGGACGGGTTGATCAGAAACAGCATGCCCATGCACAACAGGGGCATGACGATCAGCACGCGGGCGCTCACTTTCGCTTCGGAGGTCGCGGCGGTCAGTTCGCGCTTCACGCGCACCCGCTCGCGCAGGATCTGCGAGAGATTTGTCAGCACCGTGCCGACCGATCCGCCGAAGCGGAGGCTGGTCTTAACCGCCGCCGCCAGCATCGAGACTTCCGCTACGTTCAGCCGGGTGGCCAGCTGTTGCAGCGTCTCGCCCACCGGCGCACCCATTTCGAGCCGGCGTATCGCGGGAGCGAAATAGGATTGGACGATGGCGGGCGCGTCGGCGAGCCCCCGTTCCAGCGATTGCGAAAGCGAATTGCCCACGCTCTGCAACTGGCGCACGCCATCGATGTAATAGGGCAGTGCCTCGATCAGTGCCTCGATCCGCTTGCGCGCGCGCGCCCGAAGCCATGTGAGCGCCAGCATCGGAAGGCCGATCAGCAAGGCAAGCCCCAACGCCGGGCCTTGCAGCAGCAGGGCTAGCACCACCAGCACAGCGCAGACGCCTGCATAGGCCTGCAACCGTCTGCGGGTGATCTCCACCTGCGCTTGCGCCATGATGGGCGCCAGCATTTCCGGCACGGTAACCGGCGCTGAACTGCGCATCACGATCGTGCCCGGCGCGGCATAGCCCGCCAGCCGCCGGTCCAGCGCGGCACGTTCCCGCGCCCTTTCGGCGAGCACATAATAGGCGATCGCCCCCAGCACGATAAGCGCAAACAGCAGATAGGCGAGCGACTTCACCATTTGACACCTGCCCGCAGCGGCTCCTGGAGCCCGGTGGCGGACCGGCCCTGCCGGTCTCCGGCGAACTCACCCTGTTTCGCATCCTGCCTGTAGGTATCGTGGCGGTAATCGATCAGCCGCTCGGCATGGAACGGCCGGGGCGACAGGGTTAGGAAGTGCCCTTCTCCCGACATGGGGGGCTGCTCTTCGAAGCGGAACAATTCATTGAGCGAATAGGTCTCGCCTTCCACGCCGACCACTTCGGTAACCGAGGTGATCCGCCTGACGCCCGTGGCCAGCCGCTGGATATTGACGATGATATGCACGCTGCTGGCAATGAAACGGCGCACGACGCGCGGATCGTGCTGCAGACCAGCAAAGCCCAGCAGCATTTCCAGTCGTGAGAGCGCGTCGCGCGGCGAATTGCCATGCAGCGTCGCCATCGAGCCATTATGCCCGGTGGACATGGCCTGGAGCATCTCCACTGCCTCGCCCCCGCGCACTTCGCCCAGGATGATCCGGTCCGGCCGCATGCGCAGCGCATTGCGCATCAGGTCTCGCGCGCTGACTTCCCGGCTCCCGTCGACATTGGGCGGGCGAGTTTCCAGCCGTACGACATGATCCTGCCGCAGCTGCAGTTCCGCCGCATCCTCGATAGTGACCAGCCGTTCCTGATTGCCGATGCAACTTGAGAACAGGTTGAGCAGGGTAGATTTGCCCGCACCCGTGCCGCCGCAGATCACGATGTTCAGGCGCGATCGCACAGCCGCACGCAGATAATCAGCCATCTGTGCCGTCATCAGCCGGTTGGCGATGCAATCGTCCATCGTCAGGGGTTGCAGGCGGAACTTGCGGATGGAGAGCAGCGGGCCGTCGAGCGCAATGGGCGGAATAACGATGTTGACGCGCGACCCATCGGGCAGGCGGGCATCGACGAAGGGGGTGGCCTCGTCCACCCGGCGACCGATGGGCCCCACGATGCGCTGGATGATATTCATCAGATGGCCATCGTCGCGAAAGCGCGTCTCCACCCTTTCGAGCAGGCCGGCGCGTTCAACATAGATATTGGCGGCGCCGTTCACGATGATGTCGTCGATCGTCGGGTCGCGCAGCAACGGCACCAGCGGGCCGAGGCCAACGACCTCGTCTTCCACATCTTCGATCAGCAGCAGTCGCTCGGCGCTGTTCAGCGGCACCTGCCCGCGCCGGTCGCGGCTGTTGATGACCTGCTCGATCTCCTGCCGCAAGGTCCGCAGATCGAGAGATTCCGCCGTATTGCCCTTGATTTCGAGCTGCTCGATGACCTGCCGGCAGGTCATGGCCTTCACGGCCTGGTAGCTGTCGCTCATCCGCTGGGTGGATGGCTGGGTAACGGGCCCCTGTGGCCGGTCGACACGGCCTGTACCGGGCAGGGTTTCGTCGGTCAGCAGGCTCATGCCGCCCGCTCCACGGAACGAAGCAGCGCTCGGCGGACCTTGTCCATGCCGAAGGTACCGCGCTTTTCCTGCACATGGATATTGGCCGCGCGCAGGACTGCACGCCCATAGGGGCTGTGATCCGGGCCAGCCATGATCGGCTTGCCCGCGTTGAAGGCATTGGCGGTCCGTATCCGATCGATGGGAACGGGCAGGACCTGCTCCAGCCCCATCGTATCGGCCATGCGCCGGCCATCGAGCAGGACGGCGGGATCATGATCCCACACCGCCAGCCGCATGCGCGTCTTGGTGGATGGATCAAGGTCCATCTGCTCCAGCATTCGCCGGCACCCGTCCAGTTCGCGAATGGACTGGCGGCAAACGATTTCGATGTCATGCGCCTGCGATGCCATTTCGCGGAGCAGCCCCATATGGCGCAGGCTACCCGCGCACAGCACGACATTGTCATAGCAGGCGCGCAGCAACTGGATCAGGCCGACGATATCGTTCGGCCCGATGCCCGCCGGTTCGCTGGAAGTTCCGCCGTCGAGCGTGAGCAGGGAGAGACCGGTGGGCTCATGCCTGGCCAGCGCATCCGAAAGCAGGCTGGCGTCGAGCCTTTCGATATCGCCAATCGCGGAAGCGATGCCGTAGGCCGCCTTGAGATCGAGATAGGTTTCCGCCGCGCTTGTCGGCAGCGTACAGTCGATCAGCAGTCCGGGAGCCTTGTGGCGGGCCAGAGCGAGCGCCACGTCCGTGGCCAGGATCGCTGCGGCTTCGCGGTCCGCGCCGAGAACCAGCGTAAGGCGCCCATGAACTCCCTGCGTGGCCACCGCATTGCTGAGCAGGCGGGAGAGCACGCTGGAGACATCTTCCCCCGTCGCTTCGCGCGGGATGATATCGGAGGCGCCTGCGCGGATCGCCTGCAGCACCTGATCCGTCCCCAGATCATCCGTCGCCAGAACGATTGCACGGCCCTGCGCATTATGCGCGATCGCCGAGATCGAAGATGCGAGCGACCGGTCCGCCGAAATGGCGGCGTGATCGATCACGATGATGCCCGGTCCATCAAAGCCGGCACTTTCGAGCGACTGCACCATGCTGACCGTCACTCGCTCGCCCAGGGCGTCGCCAAGACGGCGAGCCAGCGAATTGTCGACCGAAAAGAGTTGAATACGGCTCATATCAACGCCTCACCACGCCGAACCCGGCAACCGCCTGCTCAACGCCATCATTGCCGAGAATCAATTGCCCGTAAGTCGGGTCCGGCAGGCCGCTCGCGCCCGGAAGGGGAGGTATTTCTCCGGGCCCGAGCGGATCGACCAGCCGCGGCGTTGCCACGATGATCAGCTCCTGCCGTTCCTTTGTGGTTTCCTGCCGCTTGAACAGCGCACCCAGGATCGGGATGTCGCCCAGCAGCGGAACCTTGTCCTTCACCACAGTGCTCGTGTCGTAATTGAGCCCGGCGATGACGAAGCTTTGCCCGCTGCCCAGTTCCACCGTGGTTTCTGCGGAGCGACGACGAATGCCGGGTACGATGTAGCCCTGAAGCTGCACCCCGTTGTTGTAGTCCAGCTCGCTCACTTCGGGCGCCAGCTTCAACACGATGTTGTCGGCCGAAAGGACATAGGGCGTGACGGAAAGCCGGACGCCGAATTCCTTATATTCGATGGACAGGGTCGTCCCGTTCCCATTCGCCTGCGGCACAGGTACCGGAAACTCGCCGCCGGCAAGGAAGCTCGCCTCCTCGCCGGAACGGGCAAGCAGGGTCGGCTGTGCCAGCAATTGCGAAAAACCGTTGCGCGAAAGTGTACTCAGCACCGCGCCGATGCCGCGATTGGGTGCGGAGAGGAACAGATTGAAAGCGCTCTGGATTGGCGCAGTGGTCTCTAACGAGAGGCCGCCGTCACCGAAAGTCGCGCCGTTGAGGCTGCCCGATGAAATCACGGCGCCTTGCACATCGCCGGTCAGCTTGGAAAAATTGAAGCCCAGCGCCTTGAGCGTGGTGGTCGAGACGGCGGCGATCTGGATATCCACCGCCACGACCTTCTGCCCCGCAATCGGGAAATCGGTACCCACGGGTTGATAAGGCGTGCCCGGCGTTACCGTAAAGCGCGTCTCCCCCATCAGGCTGCCATCCCGCCCGAAGACGGTGACCGTCACATTACCCTGGGCAAGGCCCACCAGACTGAGCGAGCTGGCGGTAGGGGCAGACACATCAACTATGCCTTCGCGATCCACCTCAACGCGCGCCACCGGTCCGGGGAAGGATAGGGTGCGCTTGCCGTCGATCTGTAGCGTTTCGGTAGCCTGTGCCAGTGTTTGTGCACGCGCCTGCGCCTGGGCCTTTGTCTGGGCTTGGGCATGGGCCGGAATCGCCGCGACAACCGCGGGGAACGGGGCGACAAGGGCCATGAGCCGGATGGCAAGAGAGAGTTTCACCGCACGGCTCCTCCGGAAAAGATCGTCTTCTCGCGGCCGCCGACAACCAATTCGATGGGCTTCGGTGCCGGATCGGCAGCACGAGCCGTCGGACGCGATGCGGGTGCCGCACGGCGCGGGGCCGACACAGCGCGGACCAGCGGCGGCGCAGCAGCCGTGCCGACATGGTCTGCCTCAGCCAGTTCGCCGTCTTCGGGATTGCGCAGCGAGAGATAGAGAGCGCCCGTATTCTTCGCCAACGACAGGGTTGAAACCTGACCCGGCGCGAGGGCAAGGGTCACCGTGCGTGCAGGCTGCGGCGGTGGTGACACTCCATCCAGCCCACCGGAAGCCGGCGGCGTACCCACGACCACCCCGCCCACCGCCAACACCTGAACCATCTGCAGCAGGGTCGCGGCGCTGCTGCGTCCGTCCCGGCGGGCGCCGCTCAGCGCATCCTCGCCGGGATAGACGACCTGCACGTCGACACGGTCACCCGGGCGGATAAGCCCGGCCACGGCGATCTCGTCGGTCGTTTCGATGCTGATGGCCCGCATACCCATCGGCACGCGAATGGCCAGGCGCGTCTCGGGCGTCAGGGCGGTACGGGCGATCAGCGTGTTGGCGGGAATGTCCCTCGTCGCGACCTTGCCCAGCACTTCGGTGGTGGTGGCGACGCCAGGATGCTTCCCGGGATCGGACGGCGCATTGCGGAACATGTCCGAAGAAATGGTCTCGCCCGTCCTGATCGGGCGGGTGGTGACGGCAAGGACCACTCCGGGTACCGCCAGTTGCTGCTGTGGTTGAGCCTGGGGTGGCTCGGCCCGCCGAGCCGTCTCACGCAGCTCGCGGATGCCAAGAAAGGCAAAGACGCAAGCCACAGCCACGCCAGCAAGTAATGTCAGCTTTGCCCTGGAACCCAGACGCATGCCACTGCCCCCTTCAAGTGGTGGTTTTACGTTCCCGCCAGAAGTGAAACGCAGTTGCAGAAGCGCGGCCCCCTGCAACCCACCGCTATTGCGTATCGAAATATAGGCGCGTGCCAGTTGTTGCGTGCACCGAACAAAACCCGATGCGACTTTATCTGGATCCGGAAATCCGTTCGTCGTTAGGCAATTGGGAAGAGCTCTCGGGTTGCAATCGCGGGGTTTTCGCCTGCGTTGCTGCCCTTGCGCCTGTATCTGCGCAGACTTCCTTACCGAAAATTGCGTTCGATCCGGCTGTTTCTGGCTTCTCAGCGGCAGTTGGCACCGGAACGGCAGAAATCGGCAGATGCCCGGTTTTGCTGATTATTGGGCCCTGTTTGCGTGCCCGAATTGCAACCTCCCGCTGGATCATGCGAAGTTTTGAATGCAAAACCGGCAGCGGGGGGTAGTGAATGCAGCTAGAACGCATTCATGACACAGCGTCCCGTCAGGGCGGGCGCAAAGAAGATGCGACTGAAGATGTGGCAACTCCATGTCTTCTTGGAACTCAGCAGACGGCGGGGATTCGATGCGGAAGGCATCCCTTCCGGTTTTTCAGGTGATCGGCTGGTATGCTAGCGACCATTTTGAAGACCGTTCCAAGCGATGCGCCCGACAATGCGGGCGCGCCGCCCAATGCCGCTGCCGATCCTTCCCGCCCTCACATGTCGGCATATGGGCCTAAGGCCACTGCTCGCCCCCCTGGCAACCTTGCTTATTCCGCTGCCATTGCACTCTGCGCCCTGCTGCTTGGCCTTACCGCCAGTGCTGTGCCGGTTGCCGCCATGATCGGGGCCGCGGGAGCGGGAGCCCTGTGCATCCTGCGCAAGAAGGTTCTGGCCGCTATGATCGCAATTGCACTCATCGCAATGGCCCTCTTCGCTCCGGCAGATCTCCTGCCTGATTTCGGTTTTTCGCTGGGCTATTGGCTGCTGATCGGACTAATGCTGGGCGCCTGCGTATTCCCCATCCGGGCGACCCCATCGCTGTTGCGCGTCTCTCCGCTGACATGGGCCAGTTGCATGGTGCTCGCCGCCGCCAGCATTCAAGGTAGCCTGCTGGGCACCGGCCACCTGAGCCATTTCTTCACCATCCTCGGATGCCTGTGCGGGGCCTTGCTGGGCGCCGGGCTGACCCGTCACCTGGCCATGATGGATGCCCGGATCCTCACCTGGGGCGAAGAAGGGCTCGGGTCGGTAACCCGCGACCTGCTTCTGGGGCGGATCACCAGCGGTATGTTGCACGACCTCTCGCAGCCGTTGAACGTGATTGCCATGGCGAACGGCAATATGGGTTACATAGTCGAACATCTCGACGTTCAGGACAGTACAAGGCAGCAATTGCTGGACCGCATTGCACGCATCTCCACCCATACGGAAAGCGCCTCTACCATCCTCACCCTGTTCCGCTGGTTCGGCCGCAGTGGCAGGCAGGAAGAAACGGTGCCCAATGTTCGCAACGCGCTGACACGGGCCATCGCCGCCACGCGCTCCAATGTGCGCCATCATGGCATCGAAGTGGAGATTGACGGCAACGCGCTGGACCATCTGATCCCGCACCAGCAGGGCCGGCTCGAAATGATGGCGGTTGCCGCCTTGCTAAGCGCGTTCGGTGCCTATTCCGTGCCCAGGCGGGAAAGAATGAAAGGGCGCATCACGCTCTTCGCCACCACCAGCCCGGCGTATATCGTTATCCAGGTCCAGTGCCTGGACGAAAACGGCCGGTCGGTACCGGGCGAGGGGCTGGACAATGCGACCTTGTGGCTCGTCGAGCAGGTTGCCCTGGAAGCGGGCGGGGACTTCAGATGCCTTGCGCATCGCAATGGCGCAGTCCAGTTCGTCATTCGCCTCGCGCGGGACGATATCTAGCCGTCCGTCGCCTCTGCCCGTTCCGTGAGACGAGGCAATATTATCTCCGCCCGCGCGCCCTCGCTCATGCCGGGTAGCAGGCGCATCCGTCCGCCTGCCTTGGCCAGCAGCACCTCACACAGATAGAGACCAAGGCCAGTCCCTTCCTCGCCCTTGGTGGTGGCGAAAGGCTGGAAGCCACTTTCCGGCGTGCCGCGCGACAGGCCTGCGCCATTATCCGCTATCTCGCAGATGAACTGCGTGTCCTCCGCCCTGAGGCGGATGGCGATCCGGCCTGTGCCATTCCACCCCAGCCGTCGCCGCGCCCAGATGCTCTCGGCCGCATTGCGCACGATATTGACAAGGACCTGCTCCAGTTCGACCTGCGACAGGGCGACCGGCAGGCGGTGGCCCGCCTGTTCAGGTTCCAGCTCCAGTTCGATGCCGGCATCCTCCAACTGGGTGACTAGCAAGCGGGCTGCATTGGCCGCCGCCCGGGCAAGTTCGGCCAGTTCCGGCTGGCCTGCGGACGCCCGCCCGGCCGCATAGTCGATCGTCTGGCGGATCATCGCCTGAGCCCTGTCGACCTGCTCTGCGATTGTCGCCAGAGCATGGACGACATGTGGCGAATCCTGCGCCGCATTCGCGAGGACCACGCGCAGATTCTCGTTTGCCATGGAAATCGTGGCGAGCGGCTGCCGCAATTCGTGGCCCAGCATGGATAATTGCCGCCCCAGTTCGGCCAGACGCGATCGCGCAGCCAGTTCCGCGATCAAGAAGGCAGGCGCGTGCAGTTCCATCATCGCGCCATGCCGCCACGAAGTTCCGCCCCGGCAATCGCGCAGTACCAGCCGGAAGCTGCTGTGCCGTGCCTCCGCCGGACGAAGCTCCGCGCGAACACCATCCATGCCGGCCATGCTTTCGAGCACTCCGCAATCATCGGCATGGAGCTTGATCCGGAAGCGCGCCGCTGGCCCGACCGTGCCCGCAGACATTCCCGCCGGCACGCCAGACAGGATGCCGCATTCCGGCTCAAATATGACATCGCTCAGCATGAAGAGCCCGAAATAGGCCTGCAGATCGTTCACCAGCGGGCCGGGCACACGCAGGCTGCCCTCGCCCCTGCCCCCTTCACCAACGCCGCATTCCCGCAGAACCTCGTCCTCGAACCGGCTTGCCGATGCTGCCGATTTCATGAGCGCGATGCCCCACTGCCCTGAGCCAGGCTCACCTTCGAGCCCGGCTTCCTGAACTGGCTCCTGTTGCCGATCATGCCTTCCACCGGTTGAGCAGACCTCTCAACAATTCGACCAGCTCCTGCGGCCTCACAGGCTTGGTCATGATGATGGGCCTTTTTCCTTCCGGAAGGTGATCAATTTGCATCGGGTCACCCGTGACAAATACGTATTCGAAATTGCGGCCAGCAAGTGCTCCGTTCGCATTTACGCGATCGATGATATCGAACCCGGACTCCCTGCCCAGACGCAAATCACAGACGACCACAGAAATGTTACAGAATTGTTCAAGCGCGAATTCCGCTTCTGCCAGCGTACCTGCCGAAGTGGCAGGAATATCATGCAAGTCCAGAAGGATGATCATCTCTTCGACGATGGGCGCAACATCGTCCACAACGAGGACTGACACTTGATCCCGATCCATTTGCCCTGCCCACCCCTGAATGGTTACTCATTCGCGCCCCTGTGTGCACCGTAGACAAGGCCCCGGCATCTCCCTCTTCCGCCTAGCGCATACATTCAATCAACTCAATGAAATATCGGACTTTTTAACCATCCGTTGCCAAATGCAGCGGCTGGGCTCAGCCGAGGGTATTGTCCAGAAACGGATCTTGTACGACTTCCTCGTGCAAGGGGAAATGATAGCCCGCCGTGCAATAGATGAAGTGCAGGATCTCCGAATCCCGTGCATAGGGCACATAGGCCGAACATAGGTCCGGCTGTCCGGTTCGCGGAGAATGGCCCAGCACTTCGCCTACCAGCCATTCCGCCCCCTCCTTGCGCGCCTCCCGAAGATCGTCGAAATTCTCCACCCCGTCGACGATCACGATATCGCTGAAAGTGCTGGCAAGGCCGATCAGGTGCCGCAGGCCAATGTCGTTGCGGGCGATCCGGCTCATGCTGCGCAGGAAGGCGCCGGGCAGCTTGATCGCGTCCGGCTGGAACGCCAGCATCTGCCGGATCGAGGAAAAGTCGGATGCAAATCCGGCAATCGCGATCTTGACCCCCATGGCCTTGAGCTTTTCAACAAAACCCTTGGCTGCGGGCAACATGCGTTCCGGGGTCGGCTCCATGAGTTCCAGCGTCAGCCTGTCGGCAAGGCCCGGAATATTGCGCAGGCGCAACATCATGTCCGACCATGCGGAACCTTGGCCGTTAAGATCGAACGACAGGCTGCTGGGCGAAATACGGATTGCCAGGCAGGCGTTCTGGTCGGCTTCCAACTCGTCCATCACATGGCAGACGAGCTGCCTGTCACGCAGATAGGACAGGCCGAGCCGTTCCAGCGCTTCGCTCCCTTCGCGGCAATCGGCCTGCTTTCCATCCTTGCCGATCAGACGCAGAATGGCTTCGTAATGCAATATCCGGTCCGGTGCCTGGGAATGGTAGACCGGCCGCCAGGCGAACAGTCCCTGACCATGCTCGATCGCTTCCAGCAGAGATGCGGCATTTGCCACGTCAACGCGATATTGATGCACTTCCTCAGGGCTTTGCGGGCACGGCAGGAGAGCGGGCATGATCGACGATGCCAGCTGTTCACGCGCCTGCGCTTCCAATTCCCTGCCACCCCTGCGCATCAGTCGTTCGGCAGGGTTGCTGTAGCCTGCATCGACGGCGAGCAGGATGTTCGCATCTGCGAATTCCATCGGCTTCATGCTCAGGCGAAGACACAGGGAATCGACTACCCGGCGGATGAGGCCCGGCGTCAGCAGCCCCGCAGGGACCAGCAGCGCCACCTCGTCATAGCCAACACTGGATGTCCGCAAGAAGGAGAGGAGGAGCTTCGCCCCCCGCTCGATCTGGCGCAATGCGGCCTTGCGCGCCGCACTGCCATACACTCGTTCAATTGCGGCAGCGTTGCCTAGGCGAACGATCAGAAGGAATTCGCCGCGCTCGATTGCAATGCGCTTCATGACACTCACCTTCCGGAAATTCTCGATCTGATCCGAAAAGGGTGCGGCCCGGCTTTTCATTGGGGGCAACCGGGCCGCACCACTGCTACCTGCCGCCGTTGAGAAGATTTCCCAACAGACCAGTGGCAGGCGCTGTTCCGCCGTCACTGCCCAGCAGGCCGCCGACGGTGTCGGTCACCGGGGCCAGGAGATCCCCGCCGCTGTCACCGCCCAGAAGGCCGCCAACCGTGTCGGTCACCGGAGCCAGGAGATCTCCGCCGCCGTCACTGCCCAGCAAGCCGCCAACCGTGTCGGTCACCGGGGCCAGGAGATCCCCGCCGCTGTCACCGCCCAGAAGGCCGCCAACCGTGTCAGTCACCGGAGCCAGGAGGTCCCCGCCGCCGTCGCCGCCCAAAAGGCCGCCAACCGTGTCGGTCACCGGAGCCAGGAGATCCCCGCCGCCGTCGCCGCCCAGCAAGCCGCCAACCGTGTCGGTCACCGGAGCCAGGAGATCCCCGCCGCCGTCGCCGCCCAGAAGGCCACCAACCGTGTCGGTTACCGGCGAGAGCAGATCGCCGGTTCCAGCGTCTCCGCCGAGTAATCCGCCCACCACGTCGGTGACGGGATCGAGCAGCGAGCCCGCGCCGGGCGAACCTTCGAGAAGGCCGTCCGTCAGATTGCCCGTCGTATCGTTGAGCGAGTCGAGTACCGGAGTGACGATTCCGCTGGTAGCCTCGGCCAGTGGCGCGGCGACCGGTGAGATTCCCTCGACTACATCGCCAACCAACCCTCCGGCCTGGGTACCCAGCAGCGTTCCCACCAGATTGGCGGCCGGCTCCAACCCGGCCGCGATACCCTCCGCCGTGGTCGGGATGCTGACATCGAGCAAATTGCCATCCGCCAGCACGTCCACCGTGATCAGCTGACCCTCAGCCAGAGCGTCGCCTTCCGAGAGGAGGTTGATACCCGCGATCGTATCCGTGGTCGTCCCTCCGGAGAGCGACTGGCCACCGATAGTGCTGCCCAGCAGGGGGCCGTCCAGGGTGGGGGCACCATCCGAACCACCGCCCAGCAGCGGACCGGCAACCGCATCTACCAGATTGCCAAGCTGATCGGTCACCGGTTCGAGCAGACCGTCAGGCCCGAGGACCGGACTTAGTGTATCGTTCACAACATCCGTCACAGGCGTAACAAGCATGTCTGCCGCGCCGGTGATCGTGCTCACCGTGGGAGCGAGACCATCGGTAAGCTGTGTGACCGCATCGCCCGCCGGATCACCGAGAACGACACCCACGAGATTACCGGCCGGAGCCAGGACGTCCTGAGTCTCTTCCGTGGTGGTGGGCAGGTTGACCTGGATCACCGTCCCATCACCCGCCAGGACATCGATCACGCCGGGGGTCTCCGAAGCCTCATCGCCGAGGAGGTTGACCGTCAGCGTGGTGCCCGAACCGCTCGGACCGAGCAGATCGTTCCCGCCAATGGACACACCGCCGATCGGGCCAGTGAAGGAGCTGGGCGACGTGGGATCGGTCGGTCCACCGGGACCAGTCGGGCCACCGGGACCAGTCGGGCCACCGGGACCAGTCGGTCCGCCGGGACCAGTCGGTCCGCCGGGGCCAGTCGGACCACCAGGGCCGGTCGGTCCACCGGGGCCGGTCGGTCCACCAGGGCCAGTCGGTCCGCCGGGACCAGTCGGTCCGCCGGGACCAGTCGGTCCGCCGGGACCAGTCGGTCCGCCGGGACCAGTCGGTCCGCCGGGACCAGTCGGTCCGCCGGGACCAGTCGGTCCACCGGGACCACCGTGATCGCCAGGGCCAGTCGGTCCACTGGGACCGGACGGACCGCTGGGACCGGACGGACCGCTGGGACCGGACGGACCGCTGGGACCGGACGGACCGCTGGGACCGGACGGACCGCTGGGAGAACTGGGACCACTCGGACCGCTTGGACCCGACGGAGGACCACCCCCACCGACATTCAATCCGACACCGTCAGCACAGCCCGCAAGAAACAAGGCGGAAACAGCGGTCGCACAAAGGAGTGCACGTTTTGCCGTACGGCTCGAATGATGACGCAACATTTGGTTTCTCCACAGAACGACTACCAATCGCTGCTCAGCCTAAATCCGTTCGGGCCGTGGATCGCGCGCAGAAGAAGCCGACCAGAAGGCAGCTGCGGATCAATCGCCAAAGGACCGGATCGGCGATACGCAAAGCCCGGCCCGGCGCACGCAATTGAGCGGCAATCCCGGCACGCATTCCGAAAAATCCCGGAAATCCGCGGTTTCAAGGCCACGCAAAATACGCAAAACGCCATCATCGCCATTAGCGGTTCGAATAGGGCCGGATTGACCGCGTTTGTCTGAAAACCCCTTCGATCGGGCTTGCCGCAGGCCTTGAGCAGGCGCCTGGCACCACCTCTGGCCTCTCCGACGCCCCCTGAACGCCGGCCTGAGTCAGAGAAACGACCCCATTCATCATCCCGGCGAACGCCGGGATCGCGAGAGGTATAGGTTCGGGGCGGGTAGGCTGCTGAGCGCGGTCCGGCGGTTCCGGGTCTAGCCCGGGACGACGTCCGGAAAGACGAAAGAATATCTGCCTTGCGTCAGTCGACCGAAGGCTCGCCTGCGGCGCGGCGGCAATCCAGAATTGCATCGCGCAGGCTCGCCAGCACTTCGTCCAGATCGGCCTCTCCGGAAATGACCAGCCGGGCCTCAACTCCGTCCTTGCCTATCCGCACCTGGCCGAACCTGTCGCCCCGCAGAGTGAGCGGCTGCTCCTGCGGGCGATCACCTGAAGCGGTGCCTGGGGAGGCGGTGACAGTGACAGTGCCGCCGCCGGGGACGGCGCTCCCCGCATCCTTGAGCTGTGCCAGCACGGCAGCGGCTGGAAGCATCTTTTCGTCGTTGGCGCACAGCCGTTCCTGCTCGGCGCAAATCCTTTTCGCCTCGGCGATGATCAGCTTCCGCTGCTCCGGCTTTCGCAACATCGGGGTCAGCACCTCGGAATGGCGCACGCGCAATTCGTCACGCGCGGCAAAGGCTTCCACCACCTCATCGGGCATTTCCGCCAGGGCAAGCAGGCGGCTAAGCTGGCTGTTGGACAGGTTGAGCGCTTCGGCCATGCGCGACTGGACCCCTCCATAGAAACGCTCAAGCGCATGCAGATAGCTGCGCGCCCGATCCAGTTCGGCAATATCCTTGCGGTCTTGATTCTCGATATCGGCAAGCCGGAACGCTTCCTCGTCGGTCAGATCCACCACCAGAGCATTGAGCCTGATCTCCGGCCGCCCATTGTGGTTGAGCCAGTCCACCGAGAAATGCCGCCGGCTGCCGACAAGCAGTTCATAGGGGCAATCGGAACCGAACGGCGCAGGGCGCAGGACAACGGGAATCCGGTTGCCCCCTTCCTGTGCAATCGCCTCGATCAGGGACCGGCAATGCCGAGCCGTAAGCCCCCCCATGTCGCGCGGACTTCCTTCCCACATGGCGCAATCGCCTGGACGAACGGAAATTGCGCTACGCCCCCTCCCCTCTGAGTGAGAGAGGCCGCGAAGACGTTCGTCCAGCCGGGCCAGCGCCTCGCCCTCCATCGGCAGGCGACCGGCAGTGCCAGGCTCATATGACATTGCCTTGAGCAAATCTCGTATAAAGCTGGTCATCGGATGGCTCCACCATGCAGGTCTGAACAACAGCATACAAAAGTGCATTTGCTGTTGGCGCCCAACTATGTTCACAATGGCCCCATGTTCCCCCGCCGGCATGGCAGCGTCAGTCCGACCGCAAATCTCCTTCGATCGACGGAGCCCTCACAGCTGGCGCCTGAGCGAGAGGAACAGGCCGGTTGTGGAGCGGTACCAGCGTTCCTCCTGCAACAGGACCGCGCCGCCAGCCCGCGTTCCGTCATAGACGATCCGCTCCCGTTCACGCTTGCGCCCGAGAATGTTCTGGGCGCTGGCCTCAATGGTAAGGCGCGGAGAAGCTGTGTAGGTCCATTTCAGGCTCACATAGGGCTCGTCCGACGTCTGCCGCCATTCCATCAGCCGACGATAGGTCAATTCCTGCCCGAAATAGACGTCGATCGCAAAACTGGAACGCAAGGCCGGACGATCGAGCGTAGCGTGTACTTCCCCAACAAAAGGTGCGAGCGCCGTGATCGGACGAAGCGCCCCGTCGACCGGATCGCGCACCCGGCTAGATCGCCATTCGCCGGAAAAGGATACCCGCCCGCCCGAAATGCCAATGGGATCGAGCGGCCATGTCACTTGCGCGCCCAGCGCGTTGATATGGCCCCGGCCGATATTGCCCGGCGCATCGAGCCCCTCCACCGGTATCAGATCCAGCACATTGTCAATCCGGTGATGGCGATAGGTCAGCGTGACCACGCCGTCCTTGCCGAAACGGCGTTCAGCCGTCGCTTCCCCGATCCATGCCGTCTGCGGCCGCAGGTCGAGATTGCCGGCGTTGACCGTACCGTCGATCAGCGAGGCCGAGCTGGCAAAATCGGTAAAGTCCAACTGCCCCACTTCGCGCTCCAACCGCAAACGGAACTGGCTGCGTTTGCCTGCATCCCAGCGCATGAGCAGCTTGGGTTTGAAGAAGCCGAAGCGAGTGGTGTAGTCAAAATCGGTGACCCGGTTTGTCTGGCCAAGGCTGGAATATTCTCCCCGCGCAGTCGCCTCCGCAGTGAGGCGCGGGAAGAGGGGAACGGTCAGCTTGGCGGATGCATCTCCGCGCCATTCGGCGATCCGCACATCCGAATTCGGCAGCGCAACAGGCACACCGTCGATCTCGAACGTACTCTGGCTGTCGAGCGCATTATAGGCCACCTCGCCATTGATCTCCCAGGCAACGCCGCTCCCGGGCGAGCGGGCAAGGGTGGCGCGCAGGATACGCTCGTCGGCGATGCTGTCCGCGCGATAAAGGCTCGAGCCATCCGTGCCTTCGCTCGCCGAACGGGTCGACACATCCTTGCGCGTGGCCAGAACCAGCAGCTTCGCCGAGAGGTTCGAGACAAAGCTGCGCGACCATTCCACCCCGGCCTCGCCGCTATTGGTCCGGATCGCGTCATCGGTGCGAGCCATACTTCCCGCAAGCGGCCCCTCGAGAAAATCGAGGACTTCGTGCGTTCGGTAATCCTGGTGAGTGAAGGACAGATTGCCGCGAATGACCCCGCCCGCGAAGCCCGTGTCGCCTGCAAGCCGGGCCTCAGCCCCGCGAATGGGGGAATCGATGGCCACCTTCGCCCGGTCAAGCACGGTGCCATCGGGCAATCGGGTGATCCGCTCTCCCTCCCCGCTTTCATCCTGGTTCAACGACAGGAGGAACGAGGCTTCCCAACCGCCTTTCCCATTGCGCCTCGACATCTCGCCACGCAGCGAAGGCAGGAGTGCGCTGCCCGCATAGGAGTAGTTCGAGAGCGTAACGGCCTGGTTGCGCGATTCCTCAGCCGCACGCACCACATTCACCAGCAATTGCGCGCCCTGCTGATCGAGGCCCGGACGCGGGGTGCGGATAAGTTCGATACGCAGCACCTGCCCCGCCGGAATAGCCGTCAGCACATCGTCGATCGTGCGGTTCTTGGTGGACGGGCGAACCCCGTCGACCAGCACATTGCCCGCCGCCCCGGCAAAGCCACGAACGGCATCCCCGGAATCGATCACGAAGCCGGGCACGCGGCGGACCATGTCCAGCGCGGTCACCGGAGCGGCTTCGGCGAAATAGGCTGGTTCGAAGACAAGATCGCCGACAGGCGTGGCCGTCGCGGCGGATGCGCCCTGTACGAGGACGGACGCCAGAATGAGTATATTCAAGGAAACTACTTTCTCTTGCCCAACCGGGGCAGCATTGCCCGCAACGTCCAGTCGTCAGGGCGCAGGCCGTGCCAGAGGGCAGCGGCGATATGGAGCGCCACGATACCCAGCAGGACGAACCCGCCCCATTTGTGGATATAGCTGAGCGCGACGCTGAAGGTCTGGTGCCTGGGCAACGGGCTGGGCAGAGAAACCCCGCCCGGAAGCTCAAGCGCGGGATTGATCAGCGCGTCCATCAGATAGCCGCTCACCGGCAGTGCGATCAGGAAGGCGAGCATCAACCCCTGCGCCAGAATGGCGGTCGCCTGCATATGCGGCCCGCCCGTGCGCGGTGGCCGTGGCTTCAGGCACCGCAGCGCGATCCACCCCGCCGCCAGCAGCAGGACCGCCAGCCCGCCAAGGCGGTGCCAGCCGATCCACGCCATGTAGCGATCGATGTAGAACTGGCTCCATTCGGGAGGGGAGAGCAGAAAGACGGCCAGCCCTGCGACGGCCAGAGTCAGCCCCCCGGTCACCCAGTGGAGCAGGATGACCGGCAGGCTCCAGCCCGAACTTCCACTCTCGTCTTCCGTCACTTCGGCTCCATTCCCACAGCCTTGCACTGACGCAGCGCCGCCTCGATCGGGCGGACCTGGGCAATCTCGGCCTGAGCCGCCACCGCCCGGTCGGTCGCAAGCAGCGCGACGCCTTCCTGCGCCAGTTCGGCATAAATGCCCTTGAGATCGAGATTCTCGACCGCCCCGTCAATGAACCACAGCGTGCCGTAAGACACGGTAAGGCCCTGCGCGCGCAGATCGTTCCAATAGGCCCGGTCGCGCTTGCCGATACCTGTCCAAGCGATCACGCGTTTCATGTCGATGCCCGCCTCCTTGGCGCGGGCCAGCGCGGCCGCATCGGCCATTTCAAAGGTGATGCTGATCGTGGGATCGAGTTCCTGCACCCGTTTGGCATCTTCAAGGCTGTTGACCAGTATCATAAAATTGGCCTGCGCCCCGGCCGCGCGGATTTCCCGGATCATCTGGGGCAGCGCATCGCTGTCCTTCACTTCCGCCAGCACCAGCGCGCGATTATGCGCCCATTCGGCCATCGTGCTCAGCCGGGGAATGCGAAAAGTGGTGAGGTTGCCGTCATTATCCTCGAGATAGAGCTGCGACAGCGCCGACCAAGTCTGCGCCTCCACCGGGCCAGTGCCGGTGCTGGTGCGGTCGAGCGTGTCGTCATGCATCAGCACCAGCACGCCATCCTTGGTGCGGCGCACATCCACTTCCACGAGAACGGGGAATTGCGACAGAGTATGCGCCGCAGTCTCGATGGCATTTTCCGGATAGCCGGGCGCGGCGCCGCCGCGATGGGCGCTCACCAGCGTGCCGGTGTCGCGGGTGCAATCGAAAAGGTCATGAACCGAGGCAAAGGGATTGGCGACCGGGACCTTCGGCTCGGGCAGCCTGGCGTCGGGCGCCGCGAAAGCCGTTGCTGGGAGCAGGGCTGCGGCGAGTACGCAGGGCAGAATTTTACGCATGGGCATGTTCCTGATGTGTGTTGGGGCGAGAGACGGGTCAGAACCGCGCCCGCGTGCCGATCTGCCAGCTGCGCGGTGCACCGCGGTAGCTGTCCGGCTCTTCGTAAGTCTGGTCGAAGGCATTGCGCATATTGGCGAACAGTTCGACGCTGTCGGTCACGCTGTAGCGAGCCGAGAAGCTGACCAGATCGTAAGCCGTGACCAGCCCGTTGCCCACGTAGCCGCCGCCCGGCCCCCAAGCGCTGCTGTCGTCATAGACGACGTCCATGCGCTGGCCGCGACGATACCAGTCGGCCGAGACGGAAAGGCGCTCAATCGGGTTGAGCGTGAGGCTGGCCGACCAGCTGTGCTTGGGCCGGCGCAGCAACTGGTCGCCGGTCGCATCGTTGAAGGCATTGGTGCGGCTGTAATTGACCCGCAAATCCGCGATCCGGCCGATCTTCGCCTGCATGCCCAGTTCGAAACCGTCGATGGCAGCCTTGCCGACATTGCGGTTGGCAAGCGCGGCATAGTCATATTCGATCAAGTCGGTGATCTTGGTGTCGAAATAGGTGACGTTGAGCCCCACCCAGCCCTGCGCGCCCACTTCTGTGCCGACATCGGCGCCCGCCTCGAAGGATTTGCCGTGTTCCGGCACGAGGTCAGGATTGCCCACGTTCCAGGCGCTCTTGGCGAAGCGCTCGCTCAGGGTTGGCGCCTTGAAGGAGGTGCCATAGGAGACATAAGCCCGACCGCCGACTTCGGGCAGGTGCAGGACGCCGCCCGCATTCCAGGTCGTGACGGCATTGAAGCTTTCCGGATTATCATGCCGCAGCGATCCGTTGAGATCGACCCGGTCGGCGATTGTCACCTGCGCGAGGCCGTAGAAGGCAGTCTGTTCTTCGGACCGGGACAGCGCATCGCTGTAGCCGTCAAAGGCGTTCACCTTGTCCTTCTGCCATTCGACGCCTGCCGAGATAGTCGCCTTGACCGCATCCGAGGGGCGGACTTCCAGCCGGTTGCGCCAGGCCGCGAAAGTGCGCAGGCCGCTTGCTTCCGTATCGGCGGCACCGAAGCTGTCATTGGTATCGGGGTGGTTCCATTCCGAACGCTGATTGTCGACCTGCCCGAATTCCAGATCGCCCTGGTAACGCCCCTCCAGCGCTGTAAGGCGCGGTGCGATCCGCCAGAGGAAATAGCGATCGCGCCCGCCGCGCCCTTCGCGGTCCAGCGCCGCGTCGTCGAATTCCGACTTCGCCCGGCGATAGCGGGCCAGCCCGCGGATCGTGAGCCCGTCGGTCAGCGTCAGTTCGCCATTGCCAGTGATAGTGAAGAAGCGGCTGCCATCGCGCTCGCCCTGATCGTCGGCGATACGCGCGGCGACATTGTCGTAGCCGCCCGTCTCGAAATATTCGGCGGTCAGGCCATAGGCGAGAATCCCGGCCGTGCCGCGCGCACCGGCCAGCCCGCGATAAGTATCGAGATTGCCCGCCGCGACTTCCGCATAGGGCATGAAGGTGCGTTCACCGCCGATGCGCGGGATGAAGTTGATGACACCGCCGATCGCATCAGACCCGTAGACGGCGGAGGCGGGGCCGCGCAGCACTTCGATCCGCTCCAGATCGCCCAGCGTATCGGAGCCGAAATTGAACTGGCCATTGGGCGTCGAAGCATCGTTGAGACGAATACCGTCATACAGGGCCAGCGTGTGCTTGGAGTTGGTGCCCCGCGAGAAGACGGAGGTCAGCCCACCCGCGCCGCCGCTCTGCACCACGCTGAGGCCAGGAACGGATTTGAGCGCATCGGCCGCAGTGATCAGGCCTTTGAGTTCGATGTCTTCGCGCGAGATGACTTCCGTGCGCGCAGCGACGCTTTCCACAGTAGAATTGCCGCGCATGGCGGTGACGACGATCAGTTCGCCCTCGGGTTCGGCCGGTACTGTCTCTGCATGGGCGGAGACGGCCAGAAACGGAAGCGAGAGTATCACAATGCTGTAACGGGACACGGTCATGAGGAGGGCTACCTGATTAGGACTTGCCTGGGTGCCCCTAGATTGCCGCTATGACCGGTAGATTGCCCTTCGATGATCGCTTGAAGAATCCGGCGTATAAAAGCGTATCGCCATCCCATGGGAAAAGTGCGGCCGACAGAATGCGCTGGTCCAAGCTCGTGCGCCAGTTGCGACATCAAATGGGCCTGACCCAGATGGCCTTCGCCGAAGTACTGGGGGTGAAGCAGGCATCGGTGTCCCGGTGGGAGAGCGGGCTGGACAATCCGTCGCTCGCGCAACGGCAGCGAATAATGGACCTGTGGCGCGCGGCCGATGCGCCCCGCCTGAAGCAACAGCTCAAGGCACGCATGATCTATGCGCCCAATCCGATAAGCATCGTTGGGCCTGGTGCACATTTCCTGGAATTCAGCAACAGCTTCGCCCGGGAAGCCGGCATCACAACCGAACAGCTGAAGGGGGTAGCGATCTACGGCCAGTTCGGAGACATCGTCGATCGTACCACCGAAACATGGGAGAGGAGCGGCATCTTCAAGGGGGATATCGCCTTTACCCTGACCGTCCTTTCCCTAACAGACATTACAGGGCAGACCATTCATCTCAAGAACTTCGACACGCCGTATCATCTGGATGACGCAATTGTCTCGGTCTGCGAAGTGAAGAGGATCGATGAAGCGGAGTATGAGCAGCACCTGCGCGCTTATGGAGATCCCGTCTTCTGCCTGAGCTACGACGACCTTCCGCGGTAAGGCAATTCCGCGTCCCCAATGCGGCTATCGACAGAAGGTCGGGAGTCAACGGCTGAGCCATGCCTCGGATGGCATGCGACTGAAACATATTGCAGCGCCTTCGGCCTAAATCCGCACAATCAAACCCCTAAACCAAATACCTAGTTTGACAGCACAACACGACGTCATCATCCGCCCGAAGAAGCCAGATCATGAACTCAAAAACTCGCGAACGAGATTTATGAGTTTATGACCTAATGCGCGCCGCTTGTATCGATCGGCCCTTTGGGCTTCGGAGCAAGCCAGATCAGCGTGGCAGCGAAGGCGAAGCACACCGTAATGATGGCGAACATGTTCAGTGTTGCCAGCATCACGCTCTGCCCTTCAACAAGCTCGGTGAGCATCGCGGTCGCGCTTTCGAACGACATGCCGCTGGCCATCATGCCGTCAAGTGTCGACTGGCCCTGATGCATCGCGCCTGCGAGTGCCGTCTGGTTTTCCCGCGCCGCATTGCCCCACCCGGTCTGTACTAGCGAAGTCGCGAAAGCACCGGCGAGAGTCCGCATGAAGTTGGAAAGGCCTGCCGCGTTAGCCTGCTCCTCAGGATCAACGCTGGCCATGGCAAGCCCCGTCACCGGGATGAAGAACATGACCATGAACGGTCCTGTCAGGAGCGTGGGCCATGCCATTTGCCAGAATGTGACATCGGAATTGAACGACATGCGCCACGCCGTCGTCAGACCAAGACCGATGATCCCCAGCGATATTATGAGCCGCACATCGAATTTCTCCACGGCCTTGCCGACGCTTGGTGCGGCAACAATGGCGAAGATGCCCATGATACCAGTGGCATAGCCGGCCCAGGTGGCGGTGTAGCCCATGTTCTGCTGCAGCCAGAGCGGCAGGATCACAATGCTGGCGAAGAAAGCGCCAAACCCGACGGCATAGGTCATGCTGGATGCGACGAACCCACGATGCCGAAATATCTTCAGATCGACGATCGGGTTCTTTTGCGTCAATTCCCATATCAGGAACGCGACGAAGCCAATTGCTGCGACGACCGCCAGCAAGCGGATTTCAGCAGAGGCGAACCAGTCATGATTGCGCCCTTCGTCGAGCATGATCTGGAGCGCAGCGACCCAGAGGATCAGCAGGCCAAGACCGACCTTGTCAATCGCGGCGCGCTGGGTGGGATCAGGTTGGCCACGCAGCAGATAGAGAACGGCGATGCCGCCTGCCGCAGCGATGGGAACCTTGATGAAGAATATCCATTCCCAGCCGATGCCGTCGCAGATGATCCCGCCCAAAATTGGTCCGGCTATCGGCCCGATCAGCGTAGTCATGGCCCATATAACGGTGGCCAGAGTAGCCTTTTCGCGCGGAAAGATACGTAGCAGGAGCATCTGCGATAGAGGCATGATCGGCCCACCGAACAGTCCGAGGAGCACGCGCCCACCGATCAGCGTGCCAAGCGAGCCAGACAGGCCGCAGAGCAGAGAGATCAACGCAAAGGCGAGATAACAAGTGGTGAACACGCGCTGCGCGCCAAATCGCATGGTCAGCCAGCCAGTCAAAGGCACGGTGATTGCTTCGGCTACCGCATAGGATGTGATAACCCATGTGCCTTGGGAGGAGGATACACCGAGTGCGCCCGCGATAGTGGGAACCGAGACATTGGCAATCGTCGTGTCGAGTACGACAAGGAAATTGCCGAGGCCAATCGCCAGCGCAGCAAGGATCAGCTTGCTGCCGGTGAGCGGCCCGACGGTGAAATCCTCCTGTTGATGCTGGAGCCGCAGCTGGGCGACGCTGGCCATGTTTCGTCTCCGCTCGCTTATTCGGAAAGATCGATGTCGGCGGTCATCGAAAGACCTACCTGTAGGGGGTGGGTTGCCAGTTGCTTCGGATCAAGCGCGATACGCACGGGAAGGCGCTGAACGACCTTGATCCAGTTCCCGGTCGCATTCTGGGCTGGCACGACCGCGAAGGCCGCTCCGGTTCCGCCTGAAAAGCCGATGACCTTGCCCCTATATTCGACATCGTCGCCATACAGGTCTGAGATCAGCATCACATTCTGACCGGGACGGACCTTTGCCAGTTGCACCTCTTTGAAATTTGCGTCCACATAGGCTGCCTGGACCGGCACCACGACCATCAGCATTTGCCCAGGCTGGACGCGTTGACCGACCTGAACCTGCCGACGGGACACCACGCCATCCACTGGCGCGCGGATGATTGTACGCTCCAGATTGATGCGCGCCTGATCGCGCTCAGCACGCGCGGCGAGAACCTCGGGATTGGTCTCGATGGTTGTATCGGCAATCAGCGCCTTGTTAGCATTGCGGTCCCCGATCGCGGTGGCCCGGTTGGCAAGTGCTTGAGCGCGCACCGCTTCCGCCATCTTCAGATTGGCCGAGGCCGTACTCAAGGCGTTACGGGCTACGGTAAGCTCATCACCCGACACCGAGCCGGATTCGACGAGGGCTTCGCGCCGCTGGAGGTCGATACTGGCCTTGTCTAGATCGCTACGGGCAGCGGCGACCTGCGCTTCGGCACGGGCCTGATCCGCCGCGCGCGCCGCAATCTGCGCACTGAGCCCTCCATCGGTTGCGACAAAGCCGCGAACCTTGCGTTCCGTCATGGCAAGCTGTGCTTCCGCGCGCGCGAGGGCGATCTTCGCGTCAGTATCGTCCAGCCTGACGAGAACCGCTCCGCGCTGGACATGCTGTGTGTCTTGCACCGACACCTCTAGTACCGGTCCGCCGACCAGCGGCGTCACCTGTGCGACATCCGCGCCGACATAGGCATTATCGGTCACCACATGTTGCGACGCGACCAGCGCATCATAGGCATAGTAAGCACCCCCAAGGATGGCTACCGCCGCCGCCAGCCCCAGGAAGGCCTTCTTGCGCTTACCCTTGCGGGCTTGTTCCTCCTGCGGAGTTTCTTCCTCGACAGTGGTGTAAACGTCGTGCTCGACGACATGGGTAGTCTTGGTCATGACTTGGCTATCCTTCAGGATCTGAAGCCGCCGCCGAGGGCGCGGATAAGGTCGACATCAAGGGCAAAAGCACGGGCCTGCAGGGAAGCGAGTGTCCGCCGGGTGGCGATCAACGCGTCCTCGGCGGCGAGCACATCGAGATAGGTGGCAAGGCCGCCGCGATAGCGGTTGTTGGCGACCGTCCAAGCCGCATTGGCAGCCTGTTCGGCCTCCCGCGCCCGATCGAGCCGTGTCGTCAGTGCACGCTCACTCGTTACGGCATCCGCAATCTGTCGCAGTGCCTCCATGAGCGTGTCATCGTATTGCGCCACTGCGATCTGATATTCTGCCTCGGCCGCACGATATTGGCCGCGCAAGCGCCCGCCATCGAAGATAGGCAGACTTATGGCGGGCCCGACCGAACCGAAGTCAGAGCCGGACTTGAAGACATTGTCGATGCCAAGCGCCTGCAAGCCAATCAACCCTGTAAGATTGATGTTGGGATAGAAGGCTGCGCGGGATTGCTTGATCCTGCTGGCGGAGGCCTCGACCCGCATGAGCGCCGCGCGGATGTCCGGTCGGCGGCCGATCAGTTCGGCCTGGAGGTTGCGGGGCAGGCCAGGGGGGGGAGCCTGCCCCGCCAGCGCCGGGCGTGTGATAATTTTGGCACGATCAGGTCCGGCGCCGATCAGCGCGGAAATCCGGTTTTGCGTAAGAGCGATGGCTTCATCCAACGCGGCCAGATCCCCGTGGGCAGAGGCAAGACCGGATTGGGCGCGGGCCACCGCACCGCTGTTTTCCAGCCCTTGGGCTTGGCGCCCCTGCATAAGTTCGAGGGTTTGTGCGCGAACCTTCGACGCGTTTTGGGCAGCATCCCGCTGGGCATGTAGATCCGCAAGTTCGGCATAGGCGCCGGCTACGCCTGCCGATACCGCGAGACGGGCTGCCGCGGTTTCCGCAAGCGCGGCGTCCCTGTCGGATCGCGCGGCCGCCAGCGCGGCGCGGTTGCGCCCCCAGAAATCCAGATCCCAATTCAGGCTGAGCGTCGCTTGCCCATAGTCGGGCCAGTTCCTCGGCGCGAAACCGGAAGGAAACAGGTAATTGTCGCTTTGCTGCATACCACCACCCTGCGCGGCGGCATCAAGTGTCGGCGTCAGGCGGCTGCGCGCCTGTCCGGTCAAGGCATCGGCTCGGGCGAAACGGGCCTCCGCCACGCGCAGATCGGCCGCACCCGAAAGGCCTTCCTCGATGAGTTTCGTCAACTGGGGATCGCCAAAACTCTTCCACCAGCCATCTGTAGGCCACTCGACTTCCGTAAGAGGAAGACTTTGCGCCGTGGCCAGAGACCCCGCGGTCAGAGGCGACCGCAGATCGGCACTTTCCGGCAGCGTTGCGCAGGCACTAGCCAGCAGGGCTGCAGGTAAAATGACGAATCCCGCCAGAGGGCCTATTCGTCCGCCAGGCTTGGATAGCCTCACATTTTCCTCCAACATAACTGTACCGTACGGTTCGATTATAGGGAAGGCCTTGCCTAGTCAAGTCAAAAGTGTACAACTCGGTTCAGAAAAGAAAGGAGAGCGAGTTGCGTATCAAGACTGACGCCCGTCGACAGGCGATCCTGGAGGTTGCCACCGAGCTTTTTCGCGAGGTCGGTTATGAGCGAGCCACTATGGCGACAATTTCTCGACGGCTCGGCGGTTCCAAAGCGACCCTCTACAGCTATTTCAAATCCAAGGAGGATCTGTTCGCAGCGGCCATGCTTGAAGCCGTGATCGATCAGGGAGAAGAGGTCATGGCCCTGCTCGACCCGTCACAGGCGGATCTGAAGGCCGTACTCACCCGGTTCGGAGTGGCCTATCTGCAACTGGTAACCACGAACGATGCACTCTCGATCACCCGCACTGCGGTTGCAGAAGGCAATAATAGCGGTCTGGGGGAACAGCTCTATGCACTCGGCCCACAGCAAGGATGGCACAGGATCGCCGAATACATCGCCCAACTGACGGGAAAAGGTGTCCTGGAGACGACCAACCACCGCATTGCAGCGGGTCATCTCAAGGGTCTGCTGGAAGCCGGGATCATTGAGCCGCTCCTTTACGGCGCCAAGCCGGAATTTTCCCAGAACGAAATTGCTGAAGCAGCCGTAACTGCATTTCTAAGAGCCTATTCAGCCCGTTAGCGCAAAGAGGGCAACGCCCGCCGAACGGCGGCCGATCACTTCAGGCGACGAGCGGGAATATCGGAAGGGATTGGCCGTCTTTCGAGGCCCTGGCACGGCCACTCCCCTACCCCGGCCCGATCACCTTTCAATCAGATGTGTCTGTTTTGATGGGGCCGAGCCAGCTATCTGCGCTTGTGCAGGGCTTTCAAGGCACTTCCCGGGACCATCTTGAAGTTCTGATTGTCCGGGGCGTTATCTCCATCCTGGACTACCAGAAGGCCTTCTTCAAACGGCGCGCCGAAATTGCCGGGCGCGAATTCTAGCCCGTCGGTGTCGCTGACGGCATCAACATCTCCCGATCCCATGATGCGGAAACGATATTGGAATTGGCCGGTTTCCAGATCGTAGGCCGCATAAGCGTTCTCGTTCGGGGCGGATCCAGCGGGTGCATTGTCAGCCTGGCTGGAGACGAGCAGGAGCCCACCAGTGTCGCCCCGGGGGATTATGGTCAGGCCTTCAACGTCGGGCACCAGGCGCATATTGTCCACGCGAGCGAATAATACCGGGCCTTCGCTGCTGTCGGGAGCGGCGTCAATGCGCCAGACGCCGCGTTCTTCTTCACCGACATAGACCATGCCCGTCCGATCATCGACTACGCATCCCTCGGTCTGGCTGTCCAGCTTGATGTCGCGAACCAGCGTGGCGCGAGGTTCGGCGCCCGTCAGGTCAAGCGCATATTGGCGCACATCCCCGTTGTTGAAGGGTATGAAGGCGAACAGCTGGTCCGCCGACCTGCGCCACAGGCAGAAGCCATAGACCTTTCCCACGCCATCGCCTTCGACCGGAACATGGGCAAGGAGGCGCAAATTCGCGGGCGCCGATTCGAGCGCGTAAAGGGCAATCCTTCCGTCCAGATCCTGGCTGCGGTCGCTGGCACCGACGAGCACACCCGCGACACCGCCAATCAGCACGTCTGCCCGAAGATCGACATTGTTGACGAGGCCCGCGGGAGCCGAAGCCAGCAGCGCTCCCGAGAGATCGTAGACATTGAGTCCCCAGCTCTTGTCGGTGGTGACGATCAGGCTTTCGCTCGGATCCACCGGATTACGCCACACGGCCGGGTCGTCTGCCGAATCTCCTGTAGAGGCGACGGGGGCGGTTTCGCGTATTGCGGCGACCGACAGCGTTTCTACGCCCGGCAGGCTTGCGAGCGACGAAGAAGGGCTGGTGGTGTTCGCACAGGCTGAAACCAGAAAAGCACAGGCAACAATGTGCATCCGAACCATGTCTGCATTTCCTTTCGGTCGTCATCGCTGCGGCTGCATGAGCGGACCGCGGCAGTCCTTTCCTCGACAGATGCTCGGGGGCGAAGAAACCGCTAATGGCCTCTCGAATAGGGGAGCTATGGTTTTCCTGACGAAGTACATCCGCAACTGGGCCGGATTCCGGCCGGGCGATTTTAAACGGAAATCCCAGAAAGCCGGCATCGTTGCCACCAATCGAACTCGTCTGGGCTGCCTGACGGCCGATCCGTCACACAGGAGTCAAGCAAGACCGATAATCGCGCACCTCGGTCATGGGGGAAGTGTGGTGAATTGGCTCCGTCCAATCGATTCCTGGTTTATGAAAGAAGTGCTGCCGCATGAGCCACACTATCTCAGGCAGGCCCGGCGCTGGTCGAGGAACACGCATGAGGCATCGGATCTGGTCCAGGAAGCCTATCTGAAGCTGCTGCAAACGGACAATTGGAGCGCGATCCGCGACCCGCGATCCTATACGATAACGATGATCCGCAATCTCGTCCTCCAGCGTGTGCGGCGCGAACAAATCGTCGCAATCACCAATATCCCTGCTCCGAGCATGGCCCAGGCGCGGGACGAAAGCCCGGGAGTCTTCGAAACAATTGCCGCGCGAGAGGCCCTCCTCGACCTTATCGCCGAGGTAGAGCGTCTTCCGCCGGTCTGCCGTCGGGTCATTCGCCTGCGCAAGTTCGAGGAGCGCACACCGCGGGAAATCGCGCTGGCATTAGGGATCAGCATTTCGACCGTGGAAACGCATCTGGCCCGCGGAATGCGGCATTTGTTGAATTGGCGCCGCCACAGGTCGCAGATGCCGATCTCCTTCACGGAAATCGCCGCGGCCGACGATGGGCCCGACGAGAACCCCGCATCAAGGGCTCGCACCCACGATCTGCGACAATCTTGAGCAGCGGATTAGCGGCTCCCATTGCGGTTCGCGGCTACTGACGCTACGCCAATCGCGTAGTAATACATTCTCCAATAGCGGTTTTGGTCGTTCCAAGCATCTATCCGCAGTGTGGGACGGCCGCAATGAGCAGGGTGGCAGACAAGCAGGAACCAATCGAAGACGAGGCAGCCGGGTGGCTGGCCGCTATTGAGTGCGGCACAGCCGATCGCCATGCATTCGAGCAATGGCGTTCGAGCAACCCCGCTCATGCGCTCGCCTTCATTCGCCTGTCGCAAATCGACAGGGAACTGGATTGCCTGCGTGACAGCGGTCTGAGCGACCGGGCTCCATCAATGGAAGAGATACCTGTCCGGCCGGTCGCCGATCGTCGCAGAGCGCTGATGTTCGGTGCGGCGGGGCTGCTCGCTGCCGGGCTCGGAGCGGTCGGCTGGAGCTTTGCGGCGGCGGCTCAGGAAGCCGAGACCGCAGTGGGAGAACGCCGGCGCATCGTGGTTGCCCGCGGCATCGCGATCGAACTCAACACCGATAGCCATGTGGAATGGCGGCATGGCGACGGTGCCTATGATGTCCGCCTGCTGCGGGGCGAAGTGATGCTTGAGCATGAAGCGGGCGGCGAACCCTGCCGGCTCCACTGCGGATCATCGCAGATCGACGTGTCCAGCGCCGCACGGGTGAACGCGCGGGTGGGCGCGGAAAGCGTCGCGGTTTCGGTTCTCGAAGGCGAAGCATCCTTGCGGTCCGCGGGATCGAGCGCGCCTGTCCGCCTTGCATCGCTGCACAGGGCGAAGATCGTGTCGGGCACCTCCCCTTCGATGTCGGCCATTTCCCCGATCGAGGCCGGTGCGGTATCGGCCTGGCAGCAGGGCCAGCTTCAATTCAATGGCGAACGTCTCGAGGAAGCGGTGAAGGAATATAACCGCTATCTGGCACGCCCGATCGAGATAGCCGATCCGCAGATCAGGCAATTGCGCATGGGCGGACGGTTCTCGGCCACGGATCCGGCCGACTTCTGCCGGGCGCTCAACGAAATCTACGGCGTCACCGTCCATCGGGAGCCAGACCGTATCGTGCTGGCGCAAAACTGACCCAAAAATCTTCCCCGCGATCTTAGCGGTTTTGCCTCAGCGATGCATCCAGACTGTCGAACGGCTCGCCACTTCCGGCGGCACGGCGACGGCCTGGACCGGGCGGTCATTGGGGGAAGACACATGTCTGTTCTTCGTCACATCTTCTTGAGTGCGACTATCCTGACGGCTGCCGGGGCGCTCGTGTCTCCGGCTCATGCGCAGCAGGCGGCGGCGCAACAGGCGATCGATTTCAACATCCCCGCCCAGGATCTCGGCGCGGCTCTGAATGAGTTGGGACGCCAGGCAGGCATTATGATCGCCTTTCCGGTGGAGGCGGTCGCGGGCCGCAGGAACCTGCCATTGCGGGGACGCTACCGGCCTGCCGAAGCGGCACGGCGGCTGGTTTCCAGCACCGACCTGCGCGTGACCGAACGCGGCGGCTCGCTTGTACTGACGCGGGAGGGGCAGCGTGCGCCGCGGGCAAAGGAAGACCGGGAGGGAGCGATCTGGAAGCCTGCCGATGCCGCCAGCCCGGATCAGGAAATCATCGTCACCGGCTCTCTCTCGGGCGTCGCCACGTCGATCGCTCGCCAGAAGGCCGCGACCACAGTGCAGAATGTCGTATCGAGCGACGATTTCGCGAAGCTGCCGGATTTCAACGCAGCGGAATCGCTTCGCCGCCTGCCCGGAATCTCCATGATCGAAGACCATGGGGAAGGTCGCTTCATCTCGATCCGCGGCGCGCGGCCGAACTACAATGGCACATTGTTCAACGGCTTCACCGTGCCGACCGCCGACAGCGAATCGCACCGCGTGGACCTCCAGACCATTCCCAACACGCTGATCGAGCGGATCGAGGTCAACAAGACGATGACGCCCGACCTGCCTGGCGAAGGCATTGGTGGCTCGGTCAATATCGTCGCACGCAACCCGGCCGAGATCGAGAAGCTGACGGCCGGGGTATCGGTTTATGGCGGCATCCAACAATATGACGGCAAGGAATTCCGCGCCGATGGCTTTATCGCCGACAGTTTCGGCCCCAATGGCGAGTTCGGGTTCTCGCTTACCGGCAGTTTCCGCCAGAATGAGCGCCGCACTTATATCAGCGAGCCCGAAGATTGGCAGCTGGTCCCCGCCAGTGGTGGCGGCGAGGTATGGGCCCCCTCCGAGATCGGCCAGACTGCGGGCGAGTTCAAGCAGCGCAATTTCGGCGTCGATGCGGCCTTCGGCGGATCGTTCGATAATTTTCGCTTCCAGGTGCGCGGCTTCTACAGCCTTTCGAACCTGCCCGGTACCGAGAACCAGATCATCGAAAGCGTCGCGCCCGCCGAGGCGGATGGCGGGCCAGTGGATTTCGACGCGAGCGGCGGCCTTGTCACCGGCTCGATCAGCCGCCGGCTCTCCTATAAGGAATGGAACCTCGCATTGTATGGCGTGCAGGCGACGGCGGACGCGGATTTCGGCGACGGCTGGTCACTAGACCTGGGCCATTCCTTCCAGCAGGCGCGCGAGCATTATCCCAACCGCGTGGATATTCGGGCAGCTTCAGTGGACTTTACCAATGGCCTCCCGCTGCAGATCGCGCTCGATCGCGCCTCGCTCGGGCCTTTCGGCGGCTCGCTTCCCGCCGCCCTTCAACCCGAAAACAGCGCCGTAACCTTCTACCAGACCGGCGGGCGCTTCGACGATCAGAGCGAACAGACCGCCTATGCCAATCTGCGCAAGGAGATGGCGCTGGGCAATGGGGATGATCTGGAGCTGAAGGCCGGCAGCTATTTGCGCTTCATCGATCAGAGCAGCGATAATGTCGCCACGCGGTGGTCGGTGCTGCCGGGCCAGACGGTGAGCTTTGCCGAGTTCATGTCAGGCGGCCCGGCGATGGTCCGGGACGGCATCTATTTCGGGTCGCTTTCCAATTTCGACCAGGTCCAGTCGCTGGTCGACAACAATCCGGGCAAGTTCGGGCCGCAACAGGCGTTCTACACCCGCGGCATCGACATCTCGGCAGACTTCACAGCCAAAGTAACGATCCAGTCCTACTACGCCATGGGCACCTACCGTCACGGTCCCTTCACGCTGATCGGCGGCGGCCGTTTCGAGACCGCGGACACGAGCTTCGAGCGACTTGGAGAAGAGGCGGGCAGCGGCCTGCAGCGCTTCGAGGGTTCCTCCTCGCATTTCCTGCCATCGGTCCATCTCCGCTACGATATAACGCCGGAATTGGTTGCGCGCGCGAGCTGGTCCAATACGACGTCGCGCCCGGATCCGGAAAACGTCTATTCCAATGAATCGCGCGACGATGAGGCGCGCACGATCCTGCGGCCCAATCCCGGCCTAAAGCCGCTCGAATCCGAGAATTTCGACGCTTCGCTCGACTGGTATTTCGGGCCGCTCAGCTATCTGAGCGTTGGCGCGTTCAAGAAGAATATCGACAATTATCCGCTGGTCACCCAGCAGCCCGTAACGATCGATGGCCTCGTCTATCAGCAGTTCACCGTTCAGGCTGATGCCGCCGGCTCGATCAAGGGGGTCGAGGCGGCCTATCGCCAGCAATTCGACATGCTGCCGGGGCTGCTCGGTGGTCTCGGGGTCGAGATCAACTATGCGCATATTGAATCGACGCTGATTTATGAGCCCCGGCCCGATCGGCCGCCGCTTGCGGAACAGCCAGAGGACATCGTCAATGCCGCGCTCGTCTACGCAAAGGGACCTGTCTTTCTGCGGCTCAGCCTGTCCTATACCGGCGACAGTATCGACGATGGGGGCATGGCCGATGAGGGCCCCGATTATGACGAGGTCATCTCCGACAGGACCACGCTGGACCTCAGCGCGAGTTACAATCTGAGCAAGCGCCTCCAGTTCTTCGCCGAGTGGCGCAACATCACCAACAGCACCGCCATCACTTATTCCGGTGAGCGCAGCCGCTTGATCAGCTGGGAATCGTTCGGCACCGCCGGCGGCCTGGGCCTGCGCCTGAGATACTGACATCCAATTTCACCGACCGCGAACACCCTCGCTGGCAGGAGTTCGCTGGCGATTGAAAAATCTGTTCCGGCTTTAGTGGTTTCTCGTCGCCCATGCATCCCACAGTCGAGCAGCCCGGCAATTTCAGCGGGCCGATGTCGAGATCGTAGGAGGGTTACCAGGTGTCTTTGCTTCGCCACGTCCTTTTGGGCGCAACCGGGCTCGCGTTCTGCGGAATGCCAGTCGTCCCAGCATATGCGCAGCAGTCCGTTTCCCCGGATCAGCGGACGACCGATTTCAATATTCCCGCCCAGAATCTCGGAAGGGCACTCAACGATCTGGGTGAGCAGGCCGGCATCAGCATCGCCTTCCCGGAAGAGGCAGTGTCTGGTCGTACAAGCCCGCCCCTACGTGGACGATTTGCTCCCGCCGAAGCGGCACGACGCCTGGTGGCCGGGACCGATCTGAAGGTTGCCGAACGTGGCAATGCGCTGGTCCTGCTACGCGATGAGCAGGTCCCTGCACCCGGAGCTTCTGCCGCGCCCTCGGCCGATGGCACCATTGTCGTCAGCGGATTTCGCGAAGGCCTCGCCACCGCTCGAGACGTCGCGCGCCGGGCTGAAAACCGGGTTGATGTTCTTTCGGCCGATGACGTGGGCAAGCTGCCCGATACCAACATCGCCGAAGCGCTGCGCCGCCTGACTTCGGTTTATCTGATCCGGGACCAGGGCGAAGGCCGCTACGTGTCGATTCGCGGCGTCGATCCGATCCTCAACAACGTCACCATGAACGGTCAGACCATCGCTGTGTCGGATACCGACGGTGAATCGGGGCGTGCGGCTCCGCTTGACGTGCTGAGTTCGAGCGCCTTGTCGCGCATCGAGATTCACAAGGTGACACTGCCTAACATGGACGGCCAATCCATTGGCGGCACTATCAACATCGTGACCCCAAGCGGCTTCGACTATCCCGACACTTTCCTCAACCTCAATGCGGAGGCGGGATATAATGATTTCGGCAAGGATAGCGGGATCTATGCGGGCAACGTGGCCCTGGGCACCCGGTTTGGCGCGGACGAGCAATTCGCGATCTTCGTGAGCGGCGAGTATTGGTTCAAGCAATACACATCGCAGCAATATACCGCGTCCTCGCTTTGGACGAACGACGACCTTCCGGAGCATTATTATTTTCCCGGAACCGTGGTATATGCGCAATCCATCGGCGAGAAGGAGCGCTATGGTGGCTCTGTAAATCTCGAATGGCGCCCAGACAGTGATACCAAGACGTGGTTGAGATACTTCTTCACGCAATATAATGATTATAGAGAGCGCCCACAGATTTCCTTGTCTACCGCAGGACGTGACTTCAATTCTTCTGATGAGTATTCTGCTAAGCGCTACACGGTATCAATGGAAACTCGGGTCGAGCGCCAGGAGCGGCCGGTTCAGCAACTTGTCTTCGGTGGGGAGCATCATTTCGGCAACGGCTGGACCATCGCCGGTGACTTCAACTACACGACCGCGAAGGAAGTGAATCCGTACCAGCGCTATTTCCAGTCAACAGGCGCCAGTGCCACTGCGGGCGATGGAGAGGATCCGGCGATCACTTTCGCGCTCGACGATGTTGGCCTTGCGCGGCCGATTGGCTTCAACACGGACCTTTCCGGTGGACTGACTTTCCTGGACCCGGCGTTCGAGCACATCACGGCCTTCCGCGGCGTTACCTCTGACGTTCTCGAGAAAACCTATACCGGCAATCTCGATCTGACCTGGGACGGTGAAGTTGCGGGGCACGAGGTTCAGCTGCGCGGCGGGTTCAAAGTCATCCTGCGCGACAAGTCGGTCGATGATACGGACTATCGGTATTATCCGCTCGAAGCGACATATCTGCTGTCCAGCTACCCCGGCCTGTCGGAACTGGTCTCTGCGGGCCGCGGCGAACCTTTCGCTATCGTTCCCGGCCTGACCGGACTGATGGCGCCGAGCCGCGGCGGGTACGAAAGCTATTTCGAGGCGAACCCAGACAATTTCTATTATGATCCCGTGGGCTCCCGCGCCAATTCGATGGAGAACGACTACTGGCTCGATGAGAATATCTATGCCGGCTATCTGATGGGCGAAGTCCACCTCGCCCCGGAGTTGAGTGTGATTGCCGGCGCGCGCGTAGAAAGAACGGAATCTGACATATCGGCGATGGGTTTTGTCGCCGCCGTCACTTCCGACCCAAGCATACCCGAAGGCCGGTCACGGCTCGGCGAGGTTCCGTTCGGCACGAGCGACATCATCGATATTTCGCGTTCGCACACCTATACCAACGTCTTGCCGGCTCTCGTGATGCGGTGGGACATAGCCAAAGACTGGTTGTTCCGCGCATCGGCGACGACCAATATCGGCCGCCCCGATTACACCGACATAGCCCCGATCTCGACAATCGTGGTGAGCGAGGCTTACGATCCGGTCAACGACCGGGTGGATCTCGATGCCTCGGTGGAGATCGGCAATCCGGATCTCAAGCCGTACGAGAGCCTCAACTTCGATGTCTCGCTCGACTACTACTTTCCCGATCGATCCGGCTCGTTGTCCATCGCGGCATTCTACAAGCGGGTCGCCAATGCGATTTACGGCATCGAAAACCAGTTTGAAAATCACGTTTTCGAAGGCGTGACCTACGATCACTACTATGAGGAAACCGCCGCCAACTCCAAGCCGGGCCACATTCAGGGCATCGAGTTCAGCCTGCAGAAGGATCTGGATTTCCTTCCCTCGCCATTCGACGGGTTCGGCATTTTCGCAAACGCCGCAATCATCAGCTCCGAGGTCGAGATCGATGTCCCGGGTCGCCCCGACGGCCACGTGCCGTTCTTCAACCAGGCCGACGAGATCTACAATCTGCAACTCTACTATGAGCGCGGCGGCCTCTCTGCACGCGTGGCATGGTCCTACCAAGGCGATGCGACCGGAAGTTCCTTCGGCCAGAATCCGGATCTCGATAATTACCGCTCGCCGCGAGAAACGATCGATGCGCAAGTCAGCTACACCTTCGCCAACGGCTTGCGGTTTTCGCTGACGGGTTCGAACCTGACTGACCAGGCAGCACTCAACTATCGCAACCACGACCGGTTCTTTGTCTCGAGCTACGAGCGCTTCGGGCGCGAGTTCCGTTTCAGGATCTCCAAGACCTGGTAATCGGGCGGGCGCCGTGCGGATTTTGCGCGGCGCCCGGAATATCTGCCGGGCCGCGCGCAGCTTATGCCCATCCCAATCGAGTGAGCCGATGAAGAATTCACGCCGTGCTTTTCTTGCCAGTGTCACAGCAGTTGCCGTGACGCCGTTCCCGGCCTGGGGAGAGCCCAATCCCGAGGGATCGCCGCGCGTCATGCTCGGACCGATGGTTGGCGCCGTCACACAGACTAGCGTGCCGATCTGGGTGCAGCTCAGTGGCGACTATTTCGAGGTCCTCGTCGAGTACGCGACCGATCCCGTCGCCGGCGCCTGGCAACGAACGCCGCCGCGGCGTGCACGCGCTGAAGACAATTACGCGCTCGTCATTCCCATGGAGAATCTTCGGCCGGATACGACCTATTATTATCGGGTCATCGTCAACGGCAAGCAGGACAAATATCTGCGGGACAGGCCCCCGCAACGCGTGAAGACGGCACCTGCGGCACCGTCACGCTTTCGGGTTGCGTTCGGCTCCTGCGCGCGCGTTCAGAGCGAAGCAGAACAACCGATCTGGCGCGCGATCGAGCAATATCGGCCCGACCTCTTCTTCTGGCTTGGTGACAATATCTACGGTGATTCCGTGACGCCCGCGGCATTGGTGGCTGAATATCAGCGACAGCGCTTCGTATCGACATTCCAGCCGATCGGACGCAGCGTGCCGCAACTCGCGATCTGGGACGATCACGACTACGGGCTCGACAATTTCGACCGAACCAACCCCATCCGACACCAGTCGCTGGAAATCTTCCGGCAATTCTGGGCCAATCCGGCCTACGGCCTGCCGGACACTCCAGGCGTGTTTTTCGATTATTCCTACGGAGGCGTCGTCTTCTTCTTTCTCGATGGCCGCTACCATCGGGCGCCCGACGCGGACGAGGACACGCCCGAGAAGGAATTCCTTGGGAAGGGGCAGTTCGAGTGGCTCAAGCAGCGCCTGCTCGCCAGCCGTGCGCAATTCAAAATTCTCGCCTGCGGCAGCGGCTGGTCGCGCTTCAAGGGGGTCGGCGGCGATTCCTGGGCAGCCTATCAGCACGAACGTACCCGCCTGTTCGACTTCATTCGCGACAATGCCATTGAGGGTGTGGTGCTCCTGTCGGGCGACACACACTTCCCTTACGTTGCCTGCGCGCCCTGGTCTGAACGAGGAGGCTACGATTTCTACGATCTGGTCAGCTCGGCGCTCGCGCAGGTCATCGCGGATTCGCCTGACGGGATGGAGCAGCGCATTGCGCATATGCTTCCCGACCGGATGGTCCGTTCGCCGTTACTAGGGATCAACAATGCCGGGATCATTGATTTCGACATGAATGCCGGGTCGCCGAGCCTGAGCTTTACTGTGATCGATGTTCGTGGACGGGCACTGTACGATCCGCTGATCCTGCGCGCCGACGAACTGGTAAACGGCATTTCCTCCTGGAGGGGCAAGGTCGACAGATGATGCCTCTCTTTGGGGAAAGGGCCACAGACGTCCCCGTGAACTAGGCAAGGCTGCCCAAGGGAAGAGCCCCCGGCTTGCGCCGGGGGCTCTGTTCCGGTCAGCCGCCGAGGCCTTCCCTGCCGACTTCGATGGTGGCCTGCGCGGTGAGATTGCCGACTTTTTCGATGACTGCTCCTTTCCCATTGGCGTCTTCGACCACGAGCTTGACCCACAGCGTATCGCCATCCTTGAAATAGGCCGTTCTGTTCGCGGCGCGCAGGGCAGCAAGGCTGGTTTCCTGCGTACCGGCGGCAGTGGTGGCGAAGCCGGGCAGTTCCAGGATCACGAAGGAGCCCTGGTCCATTTCCCGCAAGGAAAGCGACAGCGTGTCCCTGGCCGTCTCCACCCTCAGTTCGGCGCCACTGCCGAGCGTGGTTTCGCCGATATATTCGAATCGCTTGCCATGGCGCTGAAGGATGATCGGATTGGTAATGGGGCCGGTCTGGAACCCGTTGAAATCACCGGAGATGCTGAAGCGCCCAATGTCGCCCTTGCAGATTGCCGCATTCCAGCTGGACTTGATCGTACAGGATGCCTCGTCAGACGCGATTCCGTTGTCGAGGACGATGGTCGCCCCGGGAGTGCCGGTGACCGAACCGTCAAGGTCACGGAATGCCGCGCTCTTATAGGCAGCGCTGCGTCCATAATCCGACGCCCAGCGGCGCTGGATCGGAGGGAAGCTGACCGGCTTGGCGTTGACGAACTTCAGGCCTTTGACCGAATTCTCGGTGCTCATGCCGAAGCTGGTGAACAGCAGGTAGGACAGCGCCCCCGCGTCGCGCAGGTCGTTGGCCTGATAGTTCACGAAAGTGGTGTTTTCGACTTCGTGATGGAAATCATAATATTCGTAGCCCCGGATCGGGAAATCCGCGGCTGCAGCTGGCAGGCTGCGGCCGTAGGCGACCTCCTCCGGAGTGGTGGGGTTACCGATATTGGCGCTCTCGCCCACGAACAGCGAGTCCACGACCCGGGACGTGTAGGGCGCGACACCGGGCACGGCGGTCGCATGAGTGAAGCCTATCGCATTATCGGCCAGCTTCAGATTGGTGTAGAGGTGGTACTCGCCGCGGCCCCAGATGGCGCCATTGCGGTTCTTGTAGCCAGTGAAATTGTCGAAGACCGACACCACCACTCCGCTGCTCGTATCGGCAGGGTTAGCGTAGGCGACAAGATTGGGGCCCGCGATGCCGAATTTGCCGTCGGGGCCGGGGCCACGGTCGAGCATCAGGCCGTCGAAATTGGAATGGGCGGTATTGCCACTGAATTCCCGCAATTTCGTCCGTCCGGGCCAGGTGTTCTTGCTAATCTCCGTGCCCTCGAACTGGCCGGTCGGATGTTGCGGAAATGCCATCCAGAAGCCGATCTGGTCGGAACCCGCAGCGACATTATCGCGATAGATATTGTCGGGGTTGGTGATCCAGAAAGTGGAGACGGTATTGTCCGAAGGGATCAGGATATGCTTGGCCTTCTGGCCGGCTGTCGTCTGATGCGCCAAAGTGAGGTTGGTCGGTTCGCAAGGCAGCGTCGGATGGCACTTGGTCTGGATGCCCAGATTGTGGACGAACTGATTGCCCGTTTCGATCCCGTCTTCCATGAAGAAGCAGTGACCCACCGTGTTGAAGGTCACGTTGTTCTCCACCCGCAGATTATTGGTGCCATGCACCGTCACGCAGCGGCTGAAAGTGTCGTGGATGGCGGAGTTGCGGATATACTGCCCCTCGCCTTCGCCGATCAGGTGCCAGTGGATCGGATAGCGGGCCAGGTGCATGTGCTGGCCCATGCGATTGAGCTCGATGCCCGAAACATACATTTTGGACCCGGCCATCGCCATGATGTGGCCGCCGAAGTAGGATTTTTCCGCATCGTCCGAAGCCTGGATGCGGATGTTCCGCGTCAGCAGGCCCACTTCGCCACGTTCGTCCACGCCGAAGGTGATCTCGCCGAAGTGCATGTATTCGAGCGGCTTATCCAGCGTCAGTGAATTGCCCTTGATGGCCGCAATATGGCGCCGCTCCGCCTGCCGGGGATTGAAGTCGGTCGACGCGAGGACAATCTCGTCACCTACTCGCCAGCTGCTGGCATCGAGCACTTCGATCTTGCTGCTGCCGGCCTTTGCCGTCCGCGCGAGCTTGGTCCAGCTGTTTTCCCGGTCGCCATGCAGGTCCAGCGTGCCGCCCAGCAGCATGATCCCGCGATCGCCCATGGTGTTGACGTCTTCATCGGGGATATTGTCGGTCAGCGTGATCGTGACCTTGCGCCTGTGCGGGCTGGCTTCGGTGCCGATCTCCAGCTCGCCCCGGGGCAGGTATATCCACTCGGTCTTTAGTTCGAGATCGCGTTCGTCGGAGAAGCGGAGCTTGCCGTTGATCGTCAGGCTGCGCAGCGCGGGAGGGCTGACATCGAGGAGGACGTCCATGTCGCGGGCGATCGTAACCGCATCGCCTTCGCCCGGCACCTTCCCTTGGGGCCATGCGGCGGGATCGGACCAGCGCAACGATCTGACTGCTGCAGGAGGCGCTTCCGGTTCCATGGCAACATGGGCATGGTGCTCCTGCGCCGCAGCGCCAGACCCTCCGCCCAGCAGAATCGACACAGGAAGAAGCAAGGAAAACAGGAGCCGGCGAGGCTGCTTGGCCATTAGGATTATCCCCTCAATCGGACCGTGAAGTCCATCTTTTTGTATTTGACAAAAAGTGTGCAACGGTTGGCCTGATTTGCCAAGGATTTTCTTGATTGCGTGTCGAGACTGATTGCAGCGGTTCTAGTATCCTCGCCCCGTCAGCCCCATCGTCGATCCACGAAGGATGACCGTCACTCGCGGTCGAAAGATCGGAACGGATTTGCCGCCCTACCCAGCGGCCGCCGCTGGCAGCCCCCCTTCCCCAGCCATCAGTTCGGCAGCACCATGCTTTGAGCTTCCGGGACCAGTAGGCGTAGCTAATTGCTGATCGCTGGCGTTATCTTATCGTCGAGTAGATCGGGTCAGATCTTCTGCTTCCAGACCAAGACCTCGCCCATGTCAGCATTGATGCGAACCCGGTCACCCGTTTCGATATGCTCCAGCGGATCGATGTCAAAATCAGTCAGTGTGGGCACCCTGAGTACGACGGCGCCCAGAGCTGCCTTGGTTGTGACGGTGTTAAACAACATCCCCAGTGGCGCCTTGTTGGTCAAACGGGTCATGTGGAACACACCCGACCAGCCAGAGGATCCCTTCGCGCCCGGGAAAACCAGGATTTTGCCAGCAAAGGACTGGCCGCGCAGTTCATGGTGGCTTTCGATCACCTCGCCCTTCATCGGATCGACCCCGCCCCAACCCGAGATGGTCTGCTGAGTCACCAAGGCTTCCCCCTCGACCACGCCGCCAACAACTTTTCGGCCACGAATTACAACGTCCGGCCTCGGAAAGTCGATGGTCGCCATTATCCCAAACTCCCCTTCCATTTTCCGCTGCACGCGGCATCGATGCATTCTGCGGTAGTCCCGTACCAGCCTTCGATCCCCATCATGGCCGGAAGGTAGTGGACCTGCTTGGCGCTATCGAACGCGGCGACGCGCGTGCCTTTGGGCACGGCCTGGCTGATGGCGGAACAGGTATCGGTCATGAGCTTCGCCCCAGCGACACGTAAAATCTCGCCATATCCGCCGGCTTCGGCGGTCGCCTTCACGGCGCGGCTCGTAAAAATCCACAGTTCGGCATTGGGATTGACCTTGCGCCCCTCGATCAGCCGCGCGGCTTCCGCGATCTGCTCGATCGAATAATGCGGACAGCCGAGCATAACGTAATCGACATCGGTGCTGGTGCCGACGCTGTTCAGACGCTCAAAGACGGCGCGGCGCTCTGCTGGGCCATAGACGAAGGTCTCCCCCTTCAGTGTACCACCAAAGGCCGCCTCCATACTCGGCGCTTCGGGCGTGATGCCGATCATGTGATACATCTCCACCCCGCCGGACGACGCCGCGGCGGCGCCAAAATGCTTGTGCCGGATGAGCGACGGCTGAGAAATTGCGCCATCCAGCACGGGGATCGCATCTTCCACGGCGCCGCCGGTGAAATAGCCCAGCATCCCCCATTCGAAGACGGAGTCGACTGGTACATCCACGCGGATGCGGTGCTGACCCTTGCGGCACTCGTCGCGGTGGAAGCCGAAATTGGGGATACGGTTGGCCAGCATCGCCGCGCTGGTGGACTCGCGCCCCTCGCAATTGGTTCGTCCTCCGATCACCGAATTGCAGAACACCACCGCACTGGATTCCATCCAAGCGCAATGCTCGCCCATAACAGGCACGTTCCCCGCCAGATAAGGAGTGCAGGTCTTGAGCACCTGAACGCCATGTGCGGCAGTCTCCGCCTCGTCTTTTTGGAAGTTGGCGAAAGCCTGCTCCGTCATGCCCTGATCTTGCCACATGAGAGGATCCATCCCTCCCTGTAGATGACAACTGAAGGCGTTCATGCGCGGCACATCCACGACTTCGTCGGAATCGAGATCGAAGCGCGAGAACACGGCGCGATAATCCCCGCCGTCGGCGGCGTAATACTCCTTGACCCATTGAGGTGACGATCCGGGTACTCCGGCGACATTGTTGGTGTAGACGAAGTCTTCGGCGCCTAGCGCCTCGGCATAGCGGACGAGTAGATCCATGGCTTTCTGCACGGCCGCGCCATCCCGTCCATCCAGCATCGCGCGTTCATCGTCGCTCAGTCTGACCATTATCCGTTCCCCATATCTTCGTCACCAGCGCGAACCGCAGCAGAACGCCGTCCGGTTTGCGCTTCCTCGAGATTCCGCATCATCCTGGTGAGCACCTTCTGGGCCACCATCAGCTCATCTGCTTCAATGCCATCCAGCATCTCACGGCGAAGCTGGTTGGTGATCGACATAATATCGGCGATCACCTTTCGTCCCTTTTCCGTGATGCGGTTAATTGTCATACGCAGATCGTCCCTGCTCTGATGCCTCTCCAGAAGGCCCTCCTCCGCAAGGAGATGCAGCATGCGGACCATTGTAGGGCCTTCCACTCCCACCACTCGCGCAAGCTCGCTCTGTGTGAGTTCCTCGCCCGAATAGGCGACCAGATAGAGCGTCTCCCAACGCACCATCGTCTGGTCCAAGGTTTTGATCCGGTCATTGGCGACCTTGCGCCAGCGCCGCGCTGCAACAATCAGCGCGCGGGTAAAGCGGAAATAGGTATCGTCATCAGGACTTTCGGGCGAGAGGCGATGGAAGTTTTCGAGATGCCTCTCGGACTTGTCGAGTTCAAATCCGCCATAGAGCAGTCCATCCAGCGAACGTGGACCGTTCCCGCTACGCGCTTTACGTGGAGGCAGCGGCCCCCTCTGTTGCGCGGTCCTGGTCTTCTTGCCTCGTTTCACCCCAACCCCCTGCATCCACCTAACATTGCCCAACGATAGGGCAATATGCGGAACTGTCACGAGACTCTGCCAAGGATCAGCCACGGTCGATCAACACACCACCGGTAGCCATTTCCTGGACATCGCGCCGGTACATGCCCAGCCAGCCATCAGCCACAACCAGAGTGCCCGCGGAATCGCGCTTCGATATTTCGCTGGAGGGCACTTCCAGATCGATGCTGTGAGCTGCGACATCAATTGCGATGATATCGCCATCGCGCACCTTGCCGATTGGGCCGCCGGAACACCCTTCCGGTGCGACCTCGGCAACGGTCAGGCCTTTCAAGCAAAGGCCTGAAAGCTGTCCATCGGTCACGAAAGCGACGTCGCTGGCAAGGCCGGCGGCATTGATCGCGAACAGGATGACCGACGCACCGCCCCCCATGGCCGGGCCTGCTTTCAACCCCTGACCGCGCACGACGAGTACTTCGCCCTTCTGCACCACTCCTTCGGCCAATGCCTTCAACGCCGCGTCGTTGTCATCGAAGACTCGAGCCGGGCCGCGAAAGGCTTCAGGCCGTGTCCCGTCCCGGATACCCAGCTTGACCACTGCACTTTCGGGCGCGAGCGAGCCCTTGAGGATAGCGATGGCAGGGCCTGGCGAAATCGGACGGTCCAGCGGACGGATAATCTCGTCATCGGCCACGCCGAGTCCGGCGATGTCTTCCCCCATCGTCTTGCCACTGGCGACCGTAGCCCCGAGGTCCAACAGGCTCTCAAGCTGCTTCAGCATCGCCCGCGCCCCGCCCGCATCTTCGAACTGTTCGATCCGCACAGCCCCATTGGGACGCACGGCAGACAGGACCGGTACATCCCTGCCGACCGCGTTCCACAGCTCATAGACGTCCAGGTCCAGGCCACCTTCGACTGCCGTCGCCTGAAGATGCTTGATCGCATTGATCGATCCTGAGACCGCCAGCACCATCGCTGCGGCATTGCGGAACGCCCCGGGGGTCATGATATCGCGGGGCTTCAACCCGTCGTGCACCATTTGCACGATGCGGGATCCTGCCTCGCGTGCCTTTGCAAACATCTTCTCGCTATTGGCGCGCACCGGGGCGGAGCCGGCAACGCACATGCCTAGCGCTTCCACCACGCAATGCATGGTATTTGCAGTAGCCATGCCCTGGCAAACGCCTGGCCCACGAATGGCCTGTGGCACGATTTCATCGACGCGATGCTTCCCGATGCGCCCGAAGCTCTCCTCGACTCCCCCCGAGAACAAATCTTCAATATCCACCGGATCGCCATCGATTTCGCCGGCAGGCTGATAGCCGCCGATCACCAGCAATGTCGGTATGTTCAGCCGCATGGCCGCCATGAGATGGCCCGGCGGCGTCTTGTCGCAACTTGTCAGGCAGACCATGCCGTCGAGCAATGCCGCTTCGACCTGAGCTTCAATATCATTGGGGATCAAATCCCTGCCCGCCAGGATGTAGCTTCCGCGCTTTGCCGCCCCCGTGATGAAATCGGAAGGCGCAGTGGTGCGCACTTCAAAAGGCACTCCTCCGGCCTGCCGAATGGCATCCTTCACCACCTTGGCCACGCCATCGAGATGGGCATAGCACACGGCCAGTTCGGAAGAGGAATTGACTACCGCGATCTTTGGCTTGAGCAGGTCCTCTTCTGTCAGGCCGAGGGCGAGCCAGTGGGATCGGCGGACAGGGGAATTGGCGGCAAGGCTGCGAAGGGTCATCAATCAATCCTTTCAGGATGCGGGCACGGCATTGGGCCTTGGCGAAGGGCCGCCCTGCCTTCTGCGCACGAAATGAGCGATCCCGACGGCGCATAGCGTCAAGACCAACGGACAGATCGCCAGGATCGCAAAGCTACGGACGATCGGCATTCCGCTGGCCAGCACATATCCTCCGATAAGGGGGCCAGCGATCCCGCCTATCTTGGCAATGGATGTGGCCCATCCCGCCCCGTTGGCCCGGATGGAAGTGGCATAGTAGACCCCCGCGATAGACAGGATGCCGAAATGACCCCCGCTGACCAGGGAGGTCGAGAGGATCGACATCGACAGGAAGGTATCGGGAGAGAGCGGAGCAAGGCCGATGAACAACAGCACCGGCGTGGATATCGCGGGAAAGATTGCCACCGCGATTGCTCCATAGCGATCGGTAAGGCGCATCAGCAGCAAGCCACAGACCGCCCCCAGAGCGCCCGACAGAGAGGAGGCATAAGCCGCAGTATCACGCGCAAACGCCAGATCTTCGTAAACGATCGGGCCCCAATTGGCATTGAAATAGACAGCAAGCGTGCTGGCAATATAGCCTATCCAGAGCAAAGGCGTGATCCAGCATAGGTCACCCTTGAACAGCTGGCCTACAGTGAAATTGCCTGCTTGATCGGCACTTTCGTCACCAAGCAGGAAGCGGCACCTGGGATGCACCGCCACATCCGGCGCGAGACGGTTTATCGTCGCGGCCACCACCTCGGGCGATTTGCCCTTGGCGACCAGAAACCTTATGCTTTCTGGGAGGAAAAACAGAAGCAGCACCGCACAGACGATGGTTGCTCCTCCGCCGAAGATGAAGACGCCTTCCCATCCATGAGCGGGCGCCACCAGCACAGTAATCGGACCAGCCAGCGCCGAGCCGAGGCTGTACCCCATCATTATCACGGTCACGACCGTGGCACGGTAGCGTTTAGGCACGAATTCGATGTTCAGCGCCCATGCCAGCGGCAACATGCCGCCGATCGCGAAGCCGTCGAAAAACCGCAGGACCAGCAATTGCTCGTAAGTACGTGCAAAAGCCGTGGCCAGGGTCAGCGCGCCAAAAACAAAGGCAGCCCCCACGATTATTCGACGCCGCCCGAAGCGATCACCCATATAGGCGAGCACGAAACCGCCCAGCATCATCCCAAGCAGACCGACGGAAAAGACATTGCCGAGCATGAGTTCATCGAGGCCAAGCTCATCGCGCATGTAAGGCGCCGTGAAGCTGATCATCATCATATCGAACCCGTCAAACACCGTTATGAGCCATGACAGGACGATGAGGCGGTAATTGAACGGCCCGAGTTTGCGCCCGTCGATCAGGGCAGCAATGTCCAGTTTTGCTTCAGAGACCATGCGCAGCTAAACCTATCGGCCCTTCCGACGCGTCTACCTGTACCAGTGCAGGTGCTGCGACGGGGAAAGGCTGGCTGGCCAATCGGCCAGCCAGCCGGGAGGAAGCTCAATAATTCAGGCGAATGCCAGCCTTGAAAAAGCGGCCGACGGGGTTGAACAGAACGTTGTTTCCACTGCCGTTTGCGCCAGGAAAGTTCGGCGGATCGACATTGAACACATTATCCGCGCCAAAATAGATGCTGGCATTCCCGTCCCCACCGATCGGCAGCTTATAGGTGGCCAACAGGTCAACATAGAAACGGCCAGGCATCGCGTTCGTGCTTGAGCTGTTGGGCAACGCGATCGAATAGCCCTCCTGTTCGGCGCCGATGAAGGCTGCGTTGTAAAAACCCTTGTTGATCCAGCGCAGATGGGTGTTGAACTCGAAGCGCTCACCGAGCTCAAGCGTCGCATTGGCATCAACCGTCCAGTCCGGAATGCCCGGAGGCGTGCCCCCACGCAGACCTGTCTGCCCTGCCCGCTCGGTCGGGCCGACAGCATCGACCGTGATCAGGTCGCGCACATGGCTGACATAAGCCCGCAGGTTCAACGCATTGCTGGTGCCAAGCGGCTGACGGTAGGACAACTCGAAATCCACGCCGCGAGCGATCAGTTCGTTCACGTTCTGGAAGGTATCCACGATGTTCGTAATCGCACCACTGCCATCACGTGTGACCAGTGAACAACTGAGCGGATCGCCCTGGTAGCAGCGCGTCACAATATTCTGCTGGCCCAGGGTGCTGATAGCCGCCTTGATATTGATATCGTAATAGTCAACCGAAGCGCGGAAGCGCCCGAAAAAGCCTCCGGTGGGCTGCAGCACCATCCCTACAGTCAGGGTATCGGCCTTTTCCGGTGCAAGGTTAGGATTGGAGCCCAGCGTGATGGGGGCCACGGTCTGTAAGCCGTCCTTCTCCGGATCGTTCAGAATGCCGGTGGTACTGGTGGTCGGACCGAAAAGTTCAGACACGTTCGGCGCACGAACGTCGCGTGAGCGGGTCACCCGGAAACGTACGGCGGGGATCGGCGCCCAGACTCCGCCCAGCTTCCATGTCGTGACGTTGAGTGAGGATGACGGGTTGAAATCGCTCGACCGATTGTAATGCGTGCGGCGTATCGCTCCGCTCGCACTAAGTTCCTCGAAGAACGGCGTATCGGCGAGGATGGGGATTTCCACTTCGCCATACCCTTCGATCACTTCGATCTTGCCTGAAATCAGCGAGCCGCCCGCAGTGAAGAACTTCCTCTGCTGTGACAGCGCGTCGGTATCACCGGTCACGTTATCGCTTCGATATTCGACACCTGCGGCCAAGCCCAGCGGACCAGCAGGCAGTTCAATGGGCGAACCGGTAATGTTTGCCGCCGCCACATGCTGCGTGGTCACGTTGGTCTGGAAGCCGTTCGCCGTAACATAATCGGCGGCAGCTGCGAAGGTCGCGCCCTGGCCATAGCCAAAGGGATTGAGCGGTACACAGGCAGGATCGTCATTCGCGACGGACACATCGGCATTCACGCGGCATACGATCGAACCATTATCGAGCTCGACTGCATCAATCGCGCGAAGAATGCGCTCCGTTACCACGCCATTGATCAGATCGCGGCGGAATTCGTTGCGACCATATTGGTAATAGGCATCGACGCTCCAACCACCCCCGAGATCATATTCCAGACCCACAACCGCTCGGTAAACATCATTTTTCGAGATAAGGTCCGCAGGGCCGACATCATCGAAGCCCTTGCCTAGGGTAAAGCTGGTCGCATTGCTCTCTGCAAGGATAGTCGGGATATCCAGTGTCGGATCGCTGGAGCGCGGAATGAACGGATTATCCGCCTTGATGACCAACGCAGTGTTGCGATAGCCGACAGCGCGGTGACGCCCTTCTGCATGGCCGTAATTGAGGCCGAGGCTGAAAGTCAGCGCAGGGGTGGCTTCCCATGTCAGTTGCGCTGCGGCGTTCCAGCGTTCCGTGGGGGAGACGATAGGAAAGTCAAAATAGATGTTCTCACCCGGGCCATCCGTCTCGCCGCCGACCGAATAGAGCGAATTGACCATGGTACCAAATTGATAGCGTCGGGGAGTTCCGTCCCGGTTGAAGGTTATGCCGTCAATCGGCCGCAAAGTCGGCACCAGCTTGCCGACATAAGCAGACGCTGGCGGCGTGGTAACGCCTTCGTAATCCGCATTCCAGGGATAGACGCCTGTCAGAATGTTGTTTGCAGGAACACTGGAGACGCCAGGATTCCTACCCCAATTGATCTTCCCGTAGGCGCACCAGTCGCGCTCTGGGCATCCGTCCACCCCCGTGTTGCGTTCGTACTCGCCCCCCACCACTAGGTGGACGCTGTCTCCCAGCGCCCAGCCGCCTGCCGCGCCGATCTGGAATACCTCGTTGTCGCCATAGGTCGAGGTGCCGAGTTGGGCGTTGAACTTGTAGCCATCGAGCTTGTTGTTCATGATCAGGTTGACCACGCCGGACACAGCATCCGAGCCGTACACGGCGGACGCACCCCCGGTCACCACTTCCGCGCGGGAGAGGAGGATCGATGGGATCATGTTGGTATCGACTGTTGCCTGTGTGGTCGACGGCACGAACCGCTTGCCGTCGACCAGTGTCAACGTACGGACCGAACCGAGCCCGCGCAGATCAAGGATGCGACCGCCGACATAACCTGCCGCTGGGGAAAGGCCGCTTGAAGCGGGGGTTTCGGTTGAGCGAAAGGCGGGAATTTCGTTCAGAGCCTCGCCGATATTCGACGCGGCCCGCTGCTCGAGCCGCTCAGCCCCGACCACCTGGACGGGCGTTGGTGCATCGAACCCGCTCATAATGCGCGAACCGGTAACCACGATCGGCTGGCCAGGATCCTCCGCGGCCACCGCTCCATCATTGCCTGCATCCTGCGCCAATGCAGGCGTGGCCGCCAGAATTGCCGACAGCGAAACAAAGCTGGTCGCCCAGCCACTCCTCAAGGCCCGCATCATCTACTCCCATTTTTCGCCGGCTGATTGCCGGTCACATCTATGGGTAAACCGCATTTATATAGTTTTCTACCTTTTTTTGATAGCGCGCAGGATAATGGGCGAGAATTCCGCCTATACCTCTATATAATATACTGATATATAACAATATTCATAGCACCGCCTAATGCTCTCAATCATCAGGAATCTGCGTCATTTTTCGCATAATTCTACATTTAGGTAGAATTCATATATATACTCACCTAGTTGCCAGAAGGGTGAGGGAATCATCCGCAGCGAAGGGCCAATTGGATGACTGATGGAGTGGAACGGGTACGCGAGATCCGGCAGACAGAAGACCGGTTCCTCGCCTCTGATGTTTTTGAAGGCCCCAACCGCGCGATCGGCCCAGCCAATGGAGCCGGCGCTATCGAGGAGGCAGCGTGCTCTGTTCCCGTCTATCACAAGGCCGATGTCGCCGTGATTGGTGGCGGGCCAGCGGGCTGCGCCGCTGCCTATGCGGCCGCAAGAGCTGGCGCGGATGTAGTACTGCTGGAACGCTACAACCATCTTGGCGGGCTCTCCACCGGCGGGCTGGTCATCTGGATCGACCGGATGACCGACTGGGATGGCCGACATGTGATCCAGGGCTTCGCCAGGGATTTCATCGACCGGATGCCGAAGGAAGGGGTCGCCGGCCCTCCGCTGGCTGACTGGGGGTCCCGGGATCCGGCAAAGGCCGATTACTGGCGTCTACGCACCTCGGCTTTCCATGGCATAGTTTCATGGGCCCCCACTCTCGACCCGGAACGGATGAAGCTGCTGGCGCAAGAGATGCTCCTGGAAGCTGGTGTCCGGATCGTCTTTCACGCTTGGGCGGCCAAGCCCACGATGCGGGACGGCAAGGTCGCAGGCGCGATCTTCGAGTCCAAGTCAGGACGTCGCGCGGTGCTGGCCGATGTCGTGATCGATACCACTGGTGATGGCGACATGTTCGCCCGCGCGGGCGGCGAATTCGAGGACGACATCGAACAAGGTGACGTCCATCACTCTATGAATACCAGCTTCCTGATCGGCGGCGTGGATATGGCACGCTGGCTGGAATTTCGTGCGGCCAATGTCGAACAGTTCACCCAATTTTCGGCACTAGGACGAGAGCAACTCCAATTCTTCCAGACCCCCTATGTCACTTGGCGTAACGACATCGCAGTATTCATGGGGCCGCGCCAATCCGGCCTGTCCGCACTGGACGTTGATGACATGACCGAAGTTGAAATCCGGTCACACCGCTTCATGGCCGCGCATTGCGACTTCTTTCGTCGTCACGCGCCGGGTTTCGAGAACGCCTATATGCTGCTTAGTGCGCCGCAGCTCGGTGTACGCCACACGCGTCGGCTCGCCGGGATCAGCCGGATCGAGCGAAAGGATTGGGGCACTGGCACCCCTGCGAATGACGAGATTGGTATAAGTCCTTCGGTCAGCCCGAAATATCCGGTAGTTTCCGTACCTTATGGTTGCTTAGTTCCACGCCAGCTAGATGGGCTCCTTGCCGCAGGTCGACACATTTCCTGCGACGCGAACAGTCACGGCTTCATGCGCGAAATTCCGCAGTGCTGGCTCACCGGCCACGCGGCAGGAGCTGCCGCAGCCATTGCCGCAAACCGCGGCATTGCCCCACGGCAGGTCGACATCAGCGAACTCCGCACGCTGCTGAGAAAGCAGGGGGCCTTCCTGTCGGATTGACCTCATTCAGGTTTTGAATGCGCGCCCTCACGGGATTCTGTCAGCCTGACTACAACTCAGCTCTACCTAAAGCCTGAATTCTCACATCTTCAGGTCGCAGAATTTTGCCACTCGGCCAAGGCGACCGAGCGGGGAGCTTTGTAAGGGAAATGCGCTGCGGAGCCTCAAGGGTCCGCTCGCGCCACCTCATCGCCCGAAGCCACTGTGCCTGTATGGAAAGATAAAAGGGTGCGGGACTCCGGGAGGATTTTGCTGTGGAGCCCCACACCCAAGATGACGCCGGGTCAGAATTTTGCGTTTAACCCAGCGTAGAAGCGGCGCCCGATCTGATCGAAGAAATATGCGTTGATTGGGAAGCCACCGATCGTGTTGGCAAGGCCGGTTGCGGATGCATTGTATTCGGTAAGAGGAGGTGCTCTGTCGAACAAATTGTCGACGCCGAAGCGGAATGTGACATTATCCGTCACTGCATAGGAGCCGTTCAGATTGAACAGGTCATAGGCCGGGCTTCCGACGAAGGGCGTGCTCGGATCCGAAGTATAGGCGATCGACTTAGCGGCCGGCAGATGCTGCCACTGCAGGCCAATAGTGGCCTTGCCGATGGAATAGGTGAAATTGTTCAGCATCTTCCAGCGGAACGTGCCGGGATTCAGGCCGTTTTCCGCGATGGCATTGCTGCCTGCCGGACCGAGCGTGCCGGCATATTCCACCAATTGGCCTGCCGGCCCCGCAGAAGCGGGAAGCGCCGCCGATTTGAGCGTAAGCAGATAGTTGAACACCGTGTTGAGGCTGAAAGTGCCCGGGCCTATGGGGAAGGACCAGTCGAGCTGCACGTCTATGCCTTCCGTCCGGAAGCGACCATTGTTGAGATAGGTCACCTGGACGTTACCTAGCGCGCCGTCACCCGCGACACGGCCCACTGCCTGACAGAAGGCCGAGGCGGCTGCGGCTGCCGGATTGGTCGAAATCGCCGGGTTGAAGGTGGGATCGAAGCAGAAACGCTGCGCTGTATCCAGCGTGAGCGGCCCGATCGCATCGTCGACGGCGATATTGTAATAGTCGACTGACAGCCGCAGGCGATCGAGCATCGGAGTCTCGAACGGCGAACTGACCACCGCACCCATCGTCCAGGTCTTGGCGGATTCCGGCTTTACATCCGGATTGCCGACCAGCGTCGGGAACGCGAATGCCGGGCCAAGCGCATTGTAAAATTGCGGGTTAGAGTAGAAGGTGTCCGCCGTCCCCGCGATCGACTTGTCCATCAGGATGCGGCAGACTGCCTCGACATTGGCGGCATTCGTGTTCTTGCCCGGATTGGCAGACCAGCCCAGCGTGTTGTTGCGGCGGCAGACGTCGCCGCCGCCAGCCGCAGTAAAGGTCTGCTGTGGGGCCAGATAGAGTTCGGCAATGTTCGGCGCGCGGACCGCCTTATTGAACCCGCCGCGCAGACGCAGCCAATCGGTCACCTCCCAGTCAGCCATCGCCTTCCAGGTGAAGCTGCTGCCGGTGGTATTGTAATCGGACGAGCGGGCACCGAGGTTGAGTTCGAATTTTTTGATGCCGGGAATGTCGGCCAGTACCGGAATCAGAAGTTCGCCATAGATTTCATCGACCTTGATCTCGCCCGAGGAATTTCCGCTGGGATATATGCCGATCGCCTGGTCGTTGAACGAACGGCCCTGGGTGGTCAGCGTGTCATTGGTGAAGTCATAACTGTTCTTGCGGTGGCTGGCACCGATAGCCGCACGCAGCTGGCCGGCCGGGAGTTCGTACAATCCGCCCTGCGCGTTGAACTCGAATATCGTCTGCTCCATCGTAGCCTTGTTCTGCAAATTGGCGGAAATCGCCTCGATGCAGTCCTGCGAGATGACCTGATCGACATCGAACGGATTGAAACCGCTCGTGCAGGTGGCCGTCGAAGCCCCAAAACCACCGAATGCGGCGTTGCCCGTCGACTTGAAACCCGCACCCCAATTGGGCGATCCGATCACTGCGCGGAAGCGCTCGAGCGAAGCCGTTCCGGTAATCAGCGATGCGGTCTGCGACTGGCCACGCGATGCGTAGAGTTCCCAAGTCCAGTCACTGCCCGGAATGCTGCCCTCGAACCCAGCCACGAGGTTGTAAGTCATCACCTCGGTCTTGGATTCGCGGTTGGCGTAATTGAGGTAATAGGTCAGCTGCCAGTCGCAACTCGCGCCGGAGCCTGGCGCACCGGCAACGGCCGAAGGATCGCAATGCAGGAAATTGCGGGTCGCATCCGACGTGCCCACCGGAATGATGCGGCTATCGAGGATAGAGCGTAGCTCTGCCGGGACCTCGCTCGCGGCCGGTGCGAAGCCCGACCAGCCGTTCACGGAAGGCGAAGGCTGCTGTACGGTGTTGGTGGTGACATGGGTGAAAGTGCCCTGCCCGAATACGCCGATCCAGTCGTTGATCTCGTAATTGCCGCGAGCATAGATGTTGTAGCGCGAAAGCGGCAGCTGAACGAACCCGTCGAGGAAGTTCTGTCCGAGCGTGCCATCGGCCTGTTTTTTCCATTTCGGGCCTGACGTGTCGCCCTTGAAGCGCGAAACGCCACCCGGCGGGCTCTGGAAGAAGCCTGTGAATGCAGTGCCGTCTTCGTTAAAATAGAGCCGCGATCCGGCAGCCACGGCACCCACACCGAAGATCGCATCATAGGAAGATTGAGTGGGATTGATCCCGCCATAAGGCTGGAAGCCAGAGAAATCCGGGAAAAACTCGGTGCCGGTAAACCTGGGATCCGACCAGACGTCCTGGAACCACTCACGTTCCGCCTGCGCTGCGGAACGGCGATCGTTCATCGACAGGCCCAAGGTCACATTGCCACGCCCATCGTCGAAGTTGGCGCCCATGATACCGCTGATAGTGAATTCGGTGCCATCACCCCGTTCGGTCGTGCCGATCTGTGCATCCAGATCCAGACCCTGGAAGTTCTTCTTCAGGATGAAATTCACGACGCCGCCCACTGCGTCTGCGCCATAAGTGGCCGACGCACCGCCAGTGATGATCTCAACGCGATCGATTGCTGCTGCGGGGATCGTATTGATATCGACGACGCCCAGCGCATTTGCGGGAGTAGCGCGTCGGCCGTCAACCAGCACAAGGTTACGGTTTGTACCAAGGCCGCGCAGCGAAACAGTTGCCGCGCCCGGTGTGTTGGTCGCAGTCGGCTGAATGTCCCCGCCCAGGGACGGTGTCTGTACCGGAGTAAAGGCTGGCAGCTTGTTGAGGCTGGTTTCGATGGCGGCCGTGCCGGTAGCCTTCAGCAAATCCTCTCCCACCGACACGATGGGGCTGTTCGCTTCGTAATCCCGCCGCACGATGCGCGAACCGGTAACGATAATATCCTGGGACTGAGCCCCTCGCTCCTCATCCGCCGATGTCTGAGCCATCGCGGATGGTGCGGTAGCCACAATGGCGATCGCGGTCGAACACGCTAACGCAAGGCGCAGCTTCGCTGTAATGCCCATCATATACTTCTCCCAATCCAATCATCGGAGGAATCTTGCAGATGATTCCTTTCCGTGAGTCGTGCTTATCGTGCGCGGTGCCATTTTTTGGCCTCAACAATCTATCTATCGTGGTAGATAGTTCAACACAATATTGGCTGTTTGCGGTAAGACGTCCGCCAGCGTAGCCAAAGTTCGGCCGGGTGAATGAACTGGGGCGCGGCAAAGGCCGCCATATCGGGTGAGGTAGTTGACAATGACCGAAAATAACGCGGCTGCCGGCGACGATTTCGATGCCTGGAGCGACCATTACAATGAGTATTATCCGGAAGGCTCGCGCCTGGATCAGGAGTTTCGGACGTCTCGCTTGCTTGTGCTGGCCGCCCGCAGCTGGATGTACCGAATCGACAATTTGCTGCGCCAGGAAACGGGCCAAAGCCGGGCACGCTGGCAGGTACTTTTCGCCATCGCTTTTGCCGAACAACCCGCGACCATGTCGGACATCGCTCATCGGGCACGAGTCCAGTGGCCAACGCTGGTACGCGTAGTAGAGGGCATGGAACGGGACGGCCTGATCGCTCGCCAGGACAACCCCGCGGACAAACGATCGAAGCTGTTGCGGCTCACCCCGGCGGGAGACGGTGTGGTGGCGCATATTCAGCCCACCCTCGACCGGGAAAGAACTGCCCTTCTCTCCGGCTTGTCGGACGAGGACCTGCCCCGCTGCGCGGCGATGCTGCAGAAAATCTTCGAGGCCGCGATCCGCTGAGGAACGGGGGTCCGAAAGTGCGGTCGCGATTAAGTGCCGTCAGCGCGAGCCTGCTGGATATCCACCACCTTGGGGGCTCGTGAAAACAGCTCCGTATAAGGATCGTCGAGATTCAGGCTGAACGGCTCGGTCCCCTCCCGAACAGTGGTACGGCGCATGTCGCGCTTATACTTTGCAGCGTCGAAATCGCCACCGCGATGCATACTGCACAGATTGTCCCAGATAACGAGGTCACCCGGCTTCCACTTCACGTAGAAGATATAACGCGGCTGCGTGGCATGCTCGATCAAGCGCTTGATCAGCGCACGGCCTTCTTCCTTGTCCATCCCTTCGATGTCCATCGTATGAGCCGCTATAAACAGCGACCTCCGGCCGGAGCCTGCATGGGTATGAACGATTGGGTGGCTGGCCTTGAACCGGTCATTGATATCGTCTTCCGAAATATCGGCGCCGGCCAGCTTGCGGCTCCACCACAGCGAGTTGATGCCGATCTTTCCCTTGACGAGTTCCTTGGTCTGAGCATCCAGATCATCATATGCGCCGCGTGCATCGGCAAAGCCCGTCTCCCCGCCTTCCGGCGGAACTTCATGCGCCAGCAGCAGCGAATAAGACGTCCGCTTTTCCATGAAGGCACTGTCCGTGTGCCATAGCCGGTCGCCCTTCCGGTACTGGATAGCAGCCGAATCCTGCGTGATCTCACCATCTTCGTTGAGGTTGGAAGCGTCGAACAGCTCACGGTGAGGCAATCGAGACTTTGCGCTCTCCCGCCTGGGCACACGCTCCAGATAGCCGAAATTGCGGCTGAACTGGACATGCTGATCATCATTCATGCCCGTATTGCGGAACACGCAGACGCCATATTTCGACATAGCATCAATAACCTGCTGAACCTCTCCCGCCGTCAGTGGCCTGGTGAAATCCAGCCCGGAACATTCTGCCCCGAAATTCTCCAGAATCGGTTCGCACTTCAACGCCATTTGCACCCTCGGAATCCTCATCGAATGAATATTACCTATCATAGTAGGAAACATTTGAGAAGATGGTGGCGCGATCTGCCGCCCCCCCTCCGCTGAAAGGCTAGATCGAGTGGATGACTGTATCTGTCATGGGGGATTCATCGCGCAAATCCGCATCCGCAATCGCCGCGGCCGGATCGATATCACCCGCAGCCAGCCTCGATGGGAAGCGCATCCCCATCATCCACACCTCGCCCGCGAAGTCATTCATATACAGGCGACGCATCCAGCTCCGACTGGACGCAGTCATGCGCGGGCGGGCCCTTCGGCTCGGTCGGGACAGTGTATTTGTAGCCAATGCCCCTGACTGTGCGGATTTTGTCGTGGCCGACCTTGCGCCGTAATCTCGCGACCTGAACCTCTACGGCGTTGTTGCTACATTTCGTCCCGCCGTCATTCAATTGAGCCCAGATTTCCTCATGTGTCATTGTGCGGTGCGGCCTCAGGACGAATAGCCGCAAGAGACGGAATTCGTTCCGGGTGAGATCCAGGCACTTCCCTGCTTGCCAGGCGCATTTCGCCTTTAAATCGAGTTCGAGATCACCCAATACGACATGGTCTGTCGAACTGCCCGCGCGCCTCCTGACAATTGCCCGGATACGAGCGACGATCTCTTCCGTGCGCACCGGCTTCACGACATGGTCATCCGCGCCAGCATCGAGGCAGTCGATACGGACGCGCCAATCGCATTGCGGCGTCAGAACGAGCACCGGCTGATCGATCCCCGCGCCGCGCAAGTGCCTAACTGTGAGGGAAATCTCGCCAATTGTCCCGCTCACGTCGAGGATAATAGCCTCTGCGTGGTGCATCAGTTTTCGTCGGCAGGCAAAGTCGACTGACGCAGCTATGCAACAGCGGAATCCAGCCTCACGCAACCTTGCGACAAGGAAGCGAGTGGACTCATTCTCATGGCCGATCAGGAGAATCTGCATGTGTCGCCTCCCACTGGAGGAGACCCGACCGGGCGATCGTTGTGATCAGGCAGTACCAAATTTGGTCTCCACCTCGATGCCGATGTCACGAAGAAAACCAGTAGGCAGCAGACCTCCGGTGCAAACGATGACGTCGTCATTGGGAATAGTAATACGCGTACCGCGCTGTTCGATCTCCACGCTGTCCACGCCAATCTCGATGAGGGTGCTCTCCAGCAATTCCCTCATGCGCCCTTCGCGAACGAGTGCGTCGATCCGGCTGCGGTTCCTGGTCCGCGCGCGCGCATAGGCGCCGCCACGATAGGACAAGGCGACTTGCGCCCCTGCTTCCTCGGCGATCTGGGCTGCCGCCTCCAGTGCACTGTCTCCCCCGCCGACGACCAGCACGCGCCGCCCGGCATATTGTTCGGGGTCGATCAGGCGATAGACTACCTTCGGCAATTCCTCGCCCGGTACGTCGAGCGTCCGCGGTGTCCCGCGCCGGCCGATCGCCAGCAGCACTGTCCTCGCCCGGTAAACCGCTTTCGCCGAGGTGATGACGAAATGCCCGTCTGCGCGGACGACTGACAGCACCTGCTCCTCGAAATGCGGCTCCAGGCCGGTCCGCTTCAGGACGTCTTCCCAGAAGGCCAGAAGGCTCTCCTTGCTGATCTCGCCGAACCGGACTTCGCCGATCACGGGCAGGACGGCAGGCGCCGTCATCACCAGCTTGCCGCGCGGGAAATGGGCCACCGTGCCGCCCAGCGTGGACTGGTCGATGGTTTCGAAGGAGAGGCCGAGTTCCATCGCGCCGAGGCTGGCGGAAATTCCTGCCGGACCGCAGCCGACGATCAGCACGTCGAGCACGCCGTCTTCCCTGGGAAGCCTGCGGACCTTGCGGGCGATATTGTCGATCGCCTGGCGGCCCTGCTCGATCGCGTTTCGGATCAGGCCCATGCCGCCCAGTTCCCCGGCAATGAACACGCCCGGCACGCTGGATTCGAATTGCGGCGTCAGGAGCGGGATGTCGATCCCGCGCGTCGCCGTGCCGAACACCAGCGAAATCGCGCCGGTGGGGCAGGCGGCAGCGCAGGCTCCATGGCCCACACATAATGTCGGCTCGATCAGCGCGGCCTTGCCGTCGATCAGGCCGAGAATGGTCTTTTCCGGGCAGGCCCGGACACAGGAACCGCAACCCAGGCACACGGCCGGATCGATTACCGGGTGAAGCGAAGGCGGTTCGGTGAGGCCGGCCTCCCGGTTTTCCTCCAGCACGGCGCGGTTGCTGCGAGACTTGCGGCGGGACATCATCGTCCAGCCGAGCCACAACAGCACCAGCGGCCCGGCATAGACCAGCAGGATCGGGTCGAAGCGCATCAGGCCCCGGGCACTGCCGCGGCGGCAGCGGCGGCGTTCACCGCAGCAAGGCCCGGCTTGTCGGCCGACAGTGCCTTACGGGCGGTCTTGAGATCCTTGCTTGCCTGCTCCGTCTGGCCAAGCACCATGCGCGAGCGCAGCAGGCGCGCCCAGCCATCGGCATTGGACGGGTCCCTGGCTAGCTTGGCGGCCAGCCCTTCGACCATGCCGTCGATCATCGCCTGTTGCTGGCCCTTGGGCAGCGCACTGGCCGCTTCCACGTCGGCTGGCGTGATCACGGGGGCATTCGTCGCCGGCGAGGCAATGCCCGGCCGCTTCTTCAGCCGGGCCGAAACGTCGATGCCCAGTTCCTTCGACACCTTGTCGATCTGCGAATAGAGATCGGCCTGCCAAGGCGCATCCGAAGCGGCTCCGTTGGCAAGTTCGATCCATTTTTCGACGGCCTGCTTTTCCCGGCCGTTCTGTGCGTCCCAAAGGGCAAGGAAATAGGCACTGCGCGGATCGGCGGGATCGACGCGGATTGCCTTTTCGAATTCCTGCTTCGCATCGGCAGTGACGGTGCCTCCCGCCACGCCGGTCAGGGCTTCGCCATAGCCGGCATGAACCGCGGGACTGTCGGGCAGCAGCGCGAGCGCGCGCTTGTATGCCTCGATCGCCTTCTGGGGGCGCCCGGTCATCGAATAGGACCAGCCGAGCATGCGGAAGCCTTCTCCGTCCGACGGGTTGGCCACCAGGCGCTCTTCCAGCCGCGCAATCATCGTATCGACATCCGCGAGGCTGTCGCCAGACGGCGCGGCAATAGCTTGCAGCGTTCCTGCTCCTTCTTCCGCGGGACGGAAGAAATAGGCCCCCACGCCAACAACGACCAGCAAGCCCGCCCCGATCAACAGGTTGCGGGTTGTAACCGCCGGGGCACTGGCTGGCCGGGCTGCGGCTTCGGTGGTTTCAGCGGCTTCACCGGGTTCGCGGCCGGACCAGACGCGCATCGCGGCCACGCCCACCGCAATACCGGCGAGCGCAGTTATAATATATGGCAACATGAATTAGCGAACCCTTCCAGCAGATATTTCCGACCCCAAGACCACCTCTTCGAAATATTGACGACACCGACAAAGGTTCTGGCTGACACAAAGCTGTCGTCGTGCGTACAACATCGACAGGCCGCCCTGCATGCAAGACGAATGGTGGGGAGCCCAACTCTGCTATGTGAAGCTGCCGCTAAGCACGACTGGTTACCGGGGCTTTTCCTCGTTCCTGCAAATTATGGAAATCATGGCGTCCAAAGCGGCTGAGCTACAAATCCCGGGTCGACAGTCGCGGTTAAGCGCGGGCAGGACGGAGCGGCTGATGTCGGCGGCCGTCGCGCTGTGTGTCGTCCTGGCGCTGGTGTTCGGCTGGCTGGACCGGGCCAGCAACTCGATCGATCCCGAACATGGTATCGGCTACGCTCTGGGCGTTACGGGCAGCGTGATGATGCTGGTGCTGCTCGCCTATCCCATTCGAAAACGCGTCCGCCGCGCCCCCTCCCGGGTCGGATCGGTGGGGTTCTGGTTTCGCTTCCACATGGTGCTGGGGCTCTTTGGGCCGCTCGCAATCCTCTACCATTGCCGTTTCAGCTGGGGCGCGCTCAACAGCTCGGTGGCGCTCGGATCGATGATCATCGTGGCATCGAGCGGGCTCGTCGGTCGCTTCCTCTATTCGCGGGTTCATCGCGGTTACTCGGGCCGCAAGCTCGAGATGCGCGCCCTGCGCCAGGAAATGGACGGGGTGGTTGCCAATTTTGAAGGCCAAGGCGTCCTGGGCCCTGAAGTGATCGCTGGCCTTCACGCGATGGAAGATCGCGCCACCCGCGCCGGGGCCACATTTTGGACCAGCGCCCGGGCGGTGATCGGCCTTGGCCTTGAGACGCGCCGCGTCGAACGCGAAATCCGCCAAGTAATGTACATCTCAATGCCCGGCCGCGAACAGGACCTCGCCCCCCAGCTTGCCCATTTCTTCGAGGCCGTCCGCCGCGCGGCCGAGTACGCTTTCTACGACCGTCTGCTGCGCCTGTGGCATCTCCTGCACTTGCCGCTGTTCGTGCTGCTGGTGGGGGCCGTAATCCTCCACATCGTAGCCGTGCACATGTATTGATGCCGAGGTCCGGCCCCCTCGTCTGGCTTCTGATCCTGATCGCACTGGCGACAGCGCCAGCCGCAGGGCAGTCGATCATGGAGCGGCTGGTCACGCCCGGCGCGCTGGCGAATGCCCATGCCAAGCTGGAGAGCAAGTGCGACAGTTGCCATTCTTCCTTCCGCAAGGACGCGCAGAACGGCAAATGCACATCCTGCCACAAGGCAGCGGGCGCGGATATCGCTACCCGGGCGGGCTACCACGGCAAATACGGCCCAGCCCGCAGCGCGGCCTGCAAATCCTGCCACAGCGACCACAAGGGGCGCGGTTATGCGCTGATCAAGCTCAACCGGGCCAATTTCGACCATGAACTGACCGACTACCCCCTGCGCGGCGGACATACCCGGGTCACCTGTGCCCAGTGCCATGGCAAGGGGAACAATTACCGAGGGTTGGCCACGAACTGCGCTGCCTGCCACAAGGCCGACGATCCCCACCGGGGCAGCCTGGGCGCCGCCTGCCAGAACTGCCACACGGTCGATAGCTGGAAGGCGCTCAGGCCCTTCGATCACAGCCGCACCGGCTTTGCGCTGAGCGGCGCGCACCGCAAGACAAGCTGCCTTTCCTGCCACGCCGGGCAGAGATGGAAGGGCCTGCCTGCCAGCTGCAATTCCTGCCATGCCAAGGAAGACGCGCATCGCGGCAGCCGGGGCACCAATTGCGCCTCCTGCCACACTACCGCCACGTGGAACGCGGTCACTTTCGATCATTCGAGCACCGGCTTTGCGCTCAGCGGCGGACATGCCCGGACGAGCTGCGCATCCTGTCACGGCCCCGGAAATGCGAACAAGCATCCCGGCAAGACCTGCGTCTCCTGCCATGCGAAGGACAATGTCCATCCCCAGGCCATCGGCACACAATGCGCCCAGTGCCACGATGCCCGTTCGTGGCAGCGGATCTCGTTCGACCATGACAAGCTGACCGATTTCGCCCTTAAGGGTGCCCATCGGGCCACCACCTGCCAGTCTTGCCACAAGCCCAGGGTCGAACTGGTCAAACCAGCCGTCACCTGCATTTCCTGCCACGCCGCCGACGACAAGCATGAAGGGCGCAACGGCCATGACTGCCAGCGCTGCCACGGCGAAAAGGACTGGAAGGCCGTCGACTTCAATCACGACACGATGACGCATTTCTCGTTGAAGGGCGCCCATGCGCGCATCCAGTGCGAAGCCTGCCACAACGCGCCCGCGCAGGATTTGAAGCTCTCGACGGAATGCGCCTCTTGCCACGCCAGCGACGATGTCCACCAGCGTGCGCTTGGTGCCACGTGCAGCCGCTGCCACGATGCCGAGAACTGGAAGTCCGGTGTGCGCTTCGACCACGACCTGACTCGTCTGCCGCTGCTGGGCAAGCATTCGCAGCTTGCCTGCACTTCCTGCCATTCCGACCAATCCTACAGGTCGAAGGGCATTGCCTGCGCGGACTGCCATGTCGACGATCATCACAAGGGCACGCTGGGCACGCCCTCGCAATGTCGTGACTGCCACAATGCGGCGGACTGGAAGGCCTGGAGTTTCGACCATGAAAGTCAGACCCGCTATCCCCTCACCGGGATGCACAAGGGGCTGATCTGCTCCGCCTGCCATAACCGGCCAGGGAATCCTGCCAAGGCGGGCAGTCAGTGTGTTGATTGCCATAAACGCAACGACGTCCATCGCGGCGGTTTCGGCCAGGATTGTGAACGCTGCCACGTCACCAACAGCTTCCGCGAGATACTATTGCGACAAAAGCGAAATTAATCCCTGACCGAAAGCTTACAGTAACCTTGCATGTGCGCAGCAATTCCGGTGAAGCGAGGGCATAGGACGATGAAAGGCTGCCCCGCTTATACTCTCTTTCTTCGCCGATTGCTTAGGCTCCCCAACGGATAGGGAACACTTGTTGGGGTCGTGGACCGGCGCTCGCCGGCTCACCAGTCAGGGTCGGGATTCTTGAACGGGAAGCGCCTTTGGGCATTGCTGGCAGCGTGTTTGGCGATGTTCTTCATCGCCGGTACCGCTGTGCCGGTCGCAGCCCAGCCCGGCGATTCCCCCGCAAGTTCGTTCGACCACTTCAAGACCGGCTTCCCGCTGACCGGCGCGCATGCTGCGGTCAATTGCGAATCCTGCCACAAGGGCGGCACTTTCACCGGCACGCCCAAGGCCTGCGCGGATTGCCACAATACGGTGCGCGCGCAGGGCAAATCGGCCATTCACCTGCAGACCCAGGCGCCGTGCACGGATTGCCACACCACTCGTAGCTGGACGCAGATCGCCTTCGATCACTCCTCCACTTCGGGCAGTTGCGCCTCCTGTCACAACGGCACTGCGGCAAGCGGGAAATCCGCCAGCCACGTCCAGACGAGCGGTACCTGTGAAAATTGCCACACCACTTCTGCCTGGTCGCCCGCCCGGTTCGATCACCGCACGGTCAGCGGGAACTGCTCGTCCTGCCACAACGGCACCAACGCGACGGGCAAGAACAGCACGCATGTGGCAACTGCAGCGGAATGCGAGACCTGCCACAGCACCACTGCCTGGAGCCCTGCCCGTTTCGATCACAGTTCGGTGACGGGAGCTTGTGCCTCTTGCCACAATGGCACCAATGCAACCGGCAAGTCGGCTACCCATCTGCAGACCGGGAATGGCTGCGAGGACTGTCACGCAACTACGGCATGGAGCCCCGCCTCCTTCAATCACCGATCCGTAACGGGAACCTGCGCTTCCTGTCACAACGGTACAGCGGCCACCGGTAAATCCTCCACGCATCTGGCGACCGGCAACAATTGCGCGGATTGCCACACAACGGCGGCGTGGAGCCCCGCGACTTTCGATCATAGCTCGGTGACCGGCACCTGCTCGTCCTGCCACAATGGCACCAACGCCGCTGGGAAATCGGCAACCCACCTCCAGACCGGCAACGCTTGCGCTGATTGCCATACGACGGCAGCGTGGAGCCCGGCCAAGTTCAACCACAGCTCAGCAACCGGCACCTGCACCTCCTGTCACAACGGCACCAATGCGACGGGAAAATCGGCGAACCACCTCCAGACCAGCAATGCCTGCGCCGATTGCCATACGACGGCAGCATGGTCACCCGCCCGGTTCGATCACAGCCAGACGACGGCAGCCTGTTCGTCCTGCCACAACGGCACCAATGCCACCGGCAAATCGGCAACCCACCTTCAGACCGGGAACAATTGTGCAGATTGCCACACCACATCGGCCTGGAGCCCTGCGAGTTTCGATCACGGTTCGGTGACGGGGACCTGCTCCTCCTGCCACAATGGCACCAATGCGACGGGCAAGTCGGCCACCCACCTCCAGACCAGTAACGCCTGCGCCGATTGCCACACCACCACCGCCTGGTCCCCCGCACGGTTCAACCATAGCCAGACGACGGCAACTTGCTCATCCTGTCACAACGGCACCAACGCGACGGGCAAGTCGGCCACCCACCTCCAGACCAGTAACGCCTGCGCCGATTGCCATACCACCACCGCATGGTCACCCGCGCGGTTCGATCACAGCCAGGTGACGGGCACCTGCTCGTCCTGTCACAACGGCACCAACGCGACGGGCAAGTCCGCGACGCATCTCCAGTCCAGCAATGCCTGCGCCGATTGCCACACCACCACTGCATGGACGCCGGCCCGCTTCGATCACAGTCAGACAACGGCGACCTGCTCGTCCTGTCACAACGGCACCAGCGCTACCGGCAAGTCGGCTACCCACCTGCAGACCAGCAATTCCTGCGGCGACTGTCATACGACCTCGGCCTGGACCCCGGCGCGGTTCGACCATGGCCAGGTGACCGGCACCTGCGCGTCCTGCCACAATGGCACCAACGCCACGGGCAAGTCGGCCACCCATCTCGCCACCACCAACACCTGCGACGATTGCCACACCACCACTGTATGGAGCCCGGCGAACTTCGACCATGCCGCCGCAAGCGGCACCTGCGCCTCCTGCCACAACGGCACCAAGGCGCCCGGCAAATCGCCTTCGCATGTCAGGACGACCGACCAGTGCGATTTCTGCCACGTGACGTCCGCCTGGGCTCAGGTGCGGGTCGATCACAGCCAGGTTCTGGGCACCTGCTCGTCATGCCACAACGGCACGGCTGCCATAGGCAAGCCGCCGACGCACATTACCACCTCCGCCGAGTGCGACAGCTGTCACTCGAGCAATGCCTGGCTGCCGGCGAGCTTCGACCATGGCGGCGTCACCGGCAATTGCGCCTCCTGCCACAACGGCACCAAGGCGACAGGCAAGACGCCCACCCACCCAATGACGAACAATCTGTGCGAGGATTGCCACAAGGTAGCTGGCTGGACCCCTGCGACCGTCAATCACAACGACGTGCTGGGCACCTGCGCGTCCTGCCACAATGGCGTGATCGCCCGCGGCAAGCCCGCGAATGAGCATCCGCGCACTACAGCCGATTGCGGCGATTGCCACACGACAAGGAACTGGGATGCCGAAGACGATGACTGACCCGCGGCACTTTGGAGGATAAAGCTTGTACCTCAAGAAAACGCTCTCCGGCCGCACTGCACTTGCGCTCGCCACTTCGGCTCTCGCCGGGCTCGCGATCACGTCGCCTGCCAGCGCGCAGGTCGTGGCCGACCGGACGCTCTCCGACATCAATGTCGACACGGTCGGCGGCTGCACCACGCTGACGATCAATTTCAACATCCGCCTGCAGGTGCTGAGCCATTTTCCGGACAGCTCGGGCCGCGAACTGCACGTCCGTATCCGTCCGCTCGACGCCGATGGCACGAGCCTGCTGCGTGAATCGCTACGCACGCCCTCCACCGTGCCCGAACTGCGCTCGATCGAATATGAGGGTGACAATCCTTCGGGCCCTGTCCTGTCGCTATTCTTCACTCGCGACATGCGCTTCGAGATCGAAGCAGGGGCGAGGCCACAATCGCTGGTCGTCCGCCTGGCGGAACCCGGTGCGGGGCCAATGTGCAGCACTACGGCGCAAGGTCTGCCCGGCGAACAGCCCGGCATGATCTCCCGCCCCGCCGCGACGGCGCCAGCCATTCCAATCCCGCCTGGACTTTATGCGCTGAACCTAATCTCGCAAACCGATGTAGCACCGGTTCTCTCGGACGCACAGCGCACCGCTCTTGCGAACAGGATCATCTACGAGATGTCCTTTGAGCGCGATTCCCAACATTGGCATCGCTTGCGTATGGGCTTCTTCGAGACGCGTGAGGAGGCCGAGGCGGCAAAGACCGAGCTGCAGGCACTGTTCCCTGAAATCTGGGTGGTCAAGGTTTCCGCCGAGGAACGCGAACAGGGCGTGGCCAACCGCATCGATACCGGCGCGGGCGCCCCCGCCGCACCGGCGCAGGCGATGACGGCAACCCCGGAAGAGACCGCCGAAGCCGCACGCCTCGTCACCGAATCCGAGCAGGAAATCCGCGACGGCAATCTCGACCGGGCGATCCAGCTTCTTACCAAGGCCACGGAACTTCCTGAGAGTGAGAATTCCGCACGCGCCCGCGAACTGCTGGGCCTGACCCGCGAGCGCAAGGGGCAGAGCGCCCACGCCCAGGCGGAATATGAGGAATATCTGCGGCGCTATCCCCAGGGAGAAGGGTCGGATCGCGTCCGCCAGCGCCTCGCCGCGCTCAAGGCGCCCGGCACGGCAACCACGACCCTGCGTGCTCCCACCGGCAGCGCCAGCACCGCCGACAAATGGACCTGGCGCGCCCGCGGAAGCCTCTCGCAATTCTATTATCGCGACCAGAGCAGCACGAAATTCGTCGATGCTTCGCGGCCGGACCTCAATGCCGAACCTGATGACCGGGTCAATCTCAACCAGCTCCTCACTTCGGGAGACGTCACCATTTCGGGCGGCGACGACCGGCGGCAGGTGCTGCTGCGTGCAGCGGGATCCTATACGTTCAATTTCAACAGCGGCCGCAAGGACATCCAGTCGCTCACTGCACTTTATCTGGACTATGACGACAGCGATCTCGACCTGACGGCGCGCGTCGGACGGCAGACGCGGAACTCGTCGGGCGTCCTCGGCCGCTTCGACGGTCTCCTGCTCGGCTGGCAGACCAGCCACAATGTGCGCATCAATCTGGTGGGCGGCTTCCCGGTGCTTTCCTCGCGCCAGACGCATGTTCTCAAGGAACGCTATTTCTATGGCGCCAGTGTCGATATCGGCACGCGCCAGAGCCCGCTCCAGACCACGGTCTACTGGTTCGATCAGCGCGCGAAGGGCGGCTTCATCGATCGCCAGTCAGTGGGCATCGAGGCCCGCTACCTCGCCTCACGCTTCAACGCCTTCACTCTGCTCGATTACGACGTGAAATATGGCAAGCTGAACCTCGGCCTGGCAACGCTGAACTACAACTTCCCGGACAATTCCAATCTCAGCATCACTGCCGACTATCGCCAGTCGCCGCTGCTGACGACGAGCAACGCGCTCATCGGGCAGATCGGTTCGCTTACCATGCAGCCGATCACCGAGCTGCAGGGCCTGCGCCCCTTCTTCACCGATGCGGAAATCTACCAGCTCGCGGAAGACCGTACGCTGGTCGCCAAATCGGCGACGATTTCCTATTCGCGCCCGATCAGCAAGAAGCTGCAGACAAGCCTGGACTTCACCATCACCGACACCGGCGGCACCAATGCGACCCCGGCGAGTTCCGGAACCGATGCAGTGGCGGCCCTGCCGGCCACCGGGACCGAGTATTTCTATGGTCTGCAGTTCATCGGCACCGGTCTGCTGATGGAGAATGACATCTACATCCTCTCCGGCCGCTATTCGGACACGCAGCGCAAACGCACCTACACCGCCGACATCAACGCCCGCATCCCGGTGACATCGAAGTTCCGGGTCAGCCCGCGCCTTCGTTTCGGCCTGCGCGAGGACAAGTTCATCGACAGCAATTTCCGCCAGGTCCAGCCTTCCATGCGCTTCAACTACTACCCGATCCGCCATTCCGAGATCGAAGTGGAAGTCGGCGCCAACTTCACCCGCGACAAGACGATGGTAGGCGGATCGCTGAACACCACCACCGAATCCGGCTATCTCCTCACCGCCGGCTATCGCCTGGACTTCTGATGCGGGAACTCTGGAACGGAACTCGGTCATGATCGCCGAAGCAGGGCTCGCCGCCCTCTGGCTCGCCGCGGCAATGGCCCTTTTGCAGCTTGCGCTCGGCCTGCTCGCAGTGGGGCGCGGCCGGACAAGCCTTGCCCCGGCAATCGCGCCGGTCACCGTGGTGCAGGCCGGACTGGTGCTGACATCCTTCCTCTGCCTGATCACGGTTTTCGCGCAGTCCGACATGTCGGTTCTGCTGGTCGCCGCGAACAGTCACTCGGCCAAGCCGATGCTCTACAAGATCGCGGGCGCCTGGGGGAACCATGAAGGCTCGATGCTGCTGTGGGTCACGATCCTGGGCCTCTCAGGCGCGACGATAGCCCTCTTCGAGCGGAAGCTGCGGCCGGAAACCAAAGTAGCGACGCTGGCAACACAGAGTGCGATCGCGCTGGGCTTCTATGCCTTCCTCCTCTTCGCCTCCAATCCCTTCGCCCGCATCGCAGGCGTGATCGAAGGCGCAGGGCTCAACCCGCTGCTTCAAGACCCTGGCCTCGCCTTCCATCCGCCCACGCTCTACGCCGGATATGTCGGCATGTCGGCCGCCTTTTCCTTCGCGGTGGGGGCCTTGGTGACACGCGACGTCGGCCCCGAATTCGCCCGCGCCATGCGCCCCTGGATTCTAGGCGCCTGGGTCTTCCTGACAGTGGGGATAACCGCCGGTTCCTATTGGGCTTATTATACTCTGGGCTGGGGCGGCTGGTGGTTCTGGGACCCGGTCGAGAACGCCTCGCTGATGCCGTGGCTCGCAGCCACTGCATTGCTCCATTCCGTCACCGTGCTTGCAACGCGCGACGGCCTTCGAGCCTGGACGATCATGCTCTCGGTCCTCGCCTTCTCCATGTCGATGATCGGCACCTTCCTGGTCCGCTCCGGCATCCTCACCAGCGTCCACAGCTTCGCCGTCGATCCCGAGCGGGGCATCTTCATCCTTGCCTTGCTGGCGCTCTATATCGGCGGGGCGCTGGCCCTGTTCGCGGCCCGGATCGGCACGGTCACCGAAGGCAGCCGCTTCGACATGGTCAGCCGCGAAGCCGCGCTGGTCGTCAACAACCTGCTGCTCACGGTGATCCTCGTTATCGTGCTGGCCGGTACGCTCTATCCTCTGGCGCTGGAGGCGCTGGCCGGATCGAAGATCTCGGTCGGTGCGCCCTATTTCAACGCCACGGCCGGGCCGGTTGCCCTGGTCATGCTCCTGCTGCTCGCCGCCGGGCCGCTGTTGCGCTGGCGCCGCGACATTCCCCGCCTGCTGCTCGACCGGCTCGCCCCCGCCCTGTTTGCTGGTGCTGTAATGCTGGTGCTGGTGATCGTTCTCGGCGGACGGATCGGGATCATGCCGCTGCTTGGGCTGGTGGCCGCCACCATCGTTGCCTTGGCGAGCATTGCCCCGCTGTGGAAGCGCAATCTCGCCCGCACGCCGCTGTTCACCTGGGGGATGGTCATTGCCCATCTGGGCTGCGCGACCAGCATAGCGGGCATGGCCTGCGACAGCGCCTTCACGCAGGAAAACCTCGTTGCCATGCAACAGGGCGAGACGCAGCAGATCGGCCCCTATGCCGTAACCCTGCAAGGCGTGCGTGAGCGGCCGGGGCCGAATTATCTCGCCTTCGAGGCGGTGACTTCGGTCACCCACCGTTCGGGCGGCGCCTCCTTTGAGATGGTGCCGCAGCTCCATCAGTTCACTCAGCCCGAGATGCAGACCAACCAGGCCGCGATCCGAACCTTCTGGAACGGCCAGCTCTATATCGTGGTGGGGGAGCAGGCGGTGGGCGACAAGCTTCTGATGCGCATGTGGTGGAAACCCTTTGTGACCTTCATCTGGCTGGGCGGCGCGCTGATCGCGCTGGGCGGTCTGCTCTCCCTGATCGGCCGGGTGAAGCGCGATGTCTGGGATAATCGCTGGCCCTGGGCAAAGCCGGCGGCGGCCGCCCGATGACGCGCAAGCTGCTTCTCTGGCTGCCGTTCGCAATCGGGCTGGTGCTGGTCGGCGTGTTCTATGCCGGACTGCGCAATCCGGGCGAGCGGGAAATCGCCTCGCAAATGGTGGGCAAGCAATTGCCCGCATTCGCGACCTTGCCGGTCCTGCCCACCTATGCCGCTCCCGCATCCACCGACTTCGCGGACGGCAAGCCGCGGCTGATCAACGTCTTCGCCAGCTGGTGCGTGCCCTGCGTGGCGGAAATGCCGATCCTGCTGCGCCTGAAGCAGCAGGGGATCGAGATCGAAGGCGTCGCGATCCACGACACGCCGGAGGAACTTACGGCCTTCCTGTCTCGCAACGGCAATCCCTACAGCCGGGTGGGGTTGGACGATGGTGGCCGGGCCGGGCTTGCGTTCGGCTCTTCTGGCGTGCCGGAAACCTTCGTCGTCGATGGCAAGGGCAATATCCTCTATCAGCACATGCGCGCACTTACCGAAGACGACGTACCCCACCTCCTCGAACTGATGGGAGATGTGCGATGACCGGCAAGGCAGTCTTGATCGCCGTGCTCCTTCTGGCCGCGATGCCTGCCTCCGCGCAGGATTATGCTCAGGAATCCCTGCCCGATCCAAAGCAGGAGAGCCAAGCGATTGCCTTGATGGACACGATCCGCTGCGTCGTATGCCAAGGGCAGCCGATTTCGGGCAGCAATGCCGATCTCGCGGGCGACATGCGCCGTGTGATCCGCGAGCGGATTGCCGCAGGCGAAACCCCTGAGCAGGTTCGCGCGTGGCTGATTTCGAAATATGGCGATTGGGTGAGCTTCAAGCCGGAAATGAAGCCGGCGACGATGCCCTTATGGATCGTCCCGCTGGTTGCTCTGCTAGGTGGCATCTGGCTTGTCTCCCGCCGACTCAGACGGAGGCCAGTATGATGGGCTGGATCATAGCATTAGGCCTGGCCGCAGTCGCATTTTGCACCCTTTGGCTGAGCGGCAAATGCTCGCGGCTGGCGCTCGAACTTGCAGGCGCCGCGCTTTTGATCGGATTGGCTGGATACGCCTGGCAAGGCAATCCAGGCATGGGCGGCAATCCGGTTGGTTCCAATCGCTAGTGAGGAAGGTGCTGCCAGCCGGATGGCAAATTCTCTCCGGTCGGTGCACGAAGGGCTACATCAGCGACAATTCAGCCCGCGAGATTTGCCACTCAGTTTGCGCCGCACTTGGGGTGACCTGTACCTTCTGAATTCGCGCAGTTTGCCTTGTCCGGTGGAGGTGTGCCGAAGGTGCCAATCGGTCAGTCCGCCGGATAAGTCGTGTAGAAATCGTTGCGCCAGCGAAAATTGGTAAAAGTCATCGAGACACTGAAATCCTCCGCTACGATCTGGTGCCACCAGCCGAGCGGAATGAACAACGCCTCGCCAGGGCCGAGTTCGGCGCGGAAGACTTGCAGATCCGCAACCTCGGCGAAACATTGGGGATCGACGTTCTCAAGATCCTGAATTTCGCTGAAAACATGCTTGTCGTTGTGGAGCCGCGGTGTCTCCTCAGGCGGGACCATCAGGACATGTTTGGTGCCGGTGATCTGAACCAGCAGATTATTGGTGAGATCGTGATGGAGCGGGGTGAATGTGCCCGCACCGCCGATCCACATCATTCCGCGCGCTTCCGGACCGTCTCCGGCCAGCAGATGATCGAGCCGCCCGATATCCTCGGCGAGCGGGGCGAGGGCTTCCGAATTCGTCCCGCTGTTATAGGCGGTGATATAGGCGTCGTTTCCGTCCGCCGAACTTTCGATCAGTTCGATGAAGGCGTCGAACGGCATGGAGCATGTGTGATCGTCCTTGCGGCGTTCGTAATCGGCGGAACCGCTGCGGCCGCCCTGATAGTCAATCGTCGCCCCGCCGATCCTGCCTTTCAGATAGTCCGGCGACCAGCGGTTCAGCGCTTTCCAGTCTTTGAGTTCGTCGGTCAGGATCAGGGGCCGGTTGCGCGCGTAATAGCGGCTCAGGAATTCCTCGCCCGAAATGGCGGGGCGGCGCTCGATCAGCGGATTGTCGTGCGCGAGGGTTCGCAGCGCCAATAGCGATTGCAGCAGCCAGTCGCGCTTTGCCAGCGGTACATCGCTTGTCAGGACAGGCGACGCGGGCGGAGCAGCGGTGACGGGCGAGTGCGCAGGTCGACCGGGCGCGATATTCACGCCGGCAAATGGCGCTGCCCGGACCTTGGTCTGGTGGTCCGCAATGTGCGGGCAACCTGACGCGTCTTGTCCGCGATAATAGAACTTCTGCCATTTTTCGGCCGGGCTGGAGGGGGGATTGGTACGCATTTCCTCCTGAAACGCATCGCGGCTGCGGCTCCATTCCTCGAACTGGCGCTTGAGCTCCGGCGCGTCTTCGATCGGCACGATCTTCGGCTCGAACTGATCGATCACGCCGCGCTGCACGGGAAAGAGGAAGGCGAAGGGTTCGTTCTCTTCGAATCTGATCCTGTGGTTCGGCCGGGTGAATCGCCAGTTCATGGTGAAAGTGAAGGGCGACCAGTCCGTCTCGATGATCCCGGATAGCGGCGCGATGCCGTCCTTGGCCTCATTAGGAAGTCCGCCAACCCACAGATTCCAGCCCGGTGGCGTCTGGAGGATACCGGCAATGTGGAAGGTGAGCGCGCCAAGGCCGAAGAGGGCTTCCGGGCCATCATGAGGCGGATATCCAGCGTCGAGTTCGATAGAGACGTCCCCGGGCGCAGGGCCGCCATTCCATTCGGCCGAAAATCCGCATGGGCTGAGAACCTCCCAGCCATGGGCATTGGCAATCTTCAACGGTAGGCAGCGGTAGGCGTAGGATTCCGGGCTGGCGTCCATCCAGTCGCGGCGAGAGGATGCCGGGCGGATGCGAGGCTTCCAGCCATCATAAGTGTAACAGACCAGATCCATCCCGGGTTTACCCTCTTTCTTGGAAGCGAAGGCAGCACATTTCAACCTATTGTCGTGATTTCCTCCCATACCGTAAGTATATCTACAATATAGATTGAAATCTATAATATAAAAAAGTCGAAAAATTTAAAAAATTTATTCTAGAAAATTTATCTAAAAATCGCAAAATTTCGATCATCGTGAAAATTTAAAAACCTTCAAATTCAAACAATATTTAAATATATTCCCATAATTTTTCTTTTGTAAACTTATTGATCCTATCTCGGATTTAGCGCCCCGTCGCGCCGAGACCACTCGACTGGCCCATTTGGCCGGAAGACCTGACCTCCTGCGATTGGCGCATGCCCGACGCGCAGATTTTGCGATCGGTGCCGGCTCCCTTTGCACGCTGCGGTGAGGGTTCGCTTCAACTTCGCGGCATTGCCGAGGTTTCTATGCCAAAATATGCGCTCCTGGTCGCAGTGCTTGCGACATTGAGTCAGGCTGCGTCTGCCCAGGTCGACGCCGGTAGCCAGATACGCCAACTTCCTCCTCCGCCCGAGCAGCCTGCCGCGGCTCCGGTCTTCGACACCCAGCCCAAGGCGGCTGAGCCAGACACTGCGCCTCAGGGCCCTGCAGTGGAGGTCAATACTCTTCACATCACCGGTCAAACACTGTTTTCCGAGACGGAACTGATCGCTGCCAGCGGCTTCGCGCCGGGCAGTTCGCTCGATCTTTCCCAGATGCGCGCGCTGGCCGCGAAGATTTCGGCCTTCTACAACGAACGCGGATATTTCCTGACCCAGGCCTATCTCCCGCCGCAACAGATCGATGCGGGCACGGTGACGATCGCTGTCGTGGAAGCCCGCTATGGCGAGGTGAAGATCGACAACAGCACCAATCTGCGCGACGGCGTCGCCAGAGGACTGCTCAGCGGGATCGATAGCGGCGACTTTGTCACCAGCGCCCCGCTCGAACGCCGCCTGCTGCTCCTGTCCGACCTTCCGGGTATCGTGGTGCGATCCACGCTGGCTCCCGGCAGCGCCACGGGCACTTCCGACCTCGATGTGGCGATTGAACCCGGTCGCCGGATAAGTGGCAGTGTCGAGGCGGATAATGGCGGCAATCGCTATACCGGCACCTATCGCTTCGGCGGCACGGTGAACCTCAACAATGCTGCGGGGATCGGGGACCGGCTGAGCCTGCGCCTGCTCGCCTCCACCGGTGACCTTGCCTATGGGCGCCTGTCCTATCAGGTGCCTTTAGGGGCGATGACCGTGGGGGTGGCCTATTCGCATCTGAAATATGGGCTGGGCCGCGAATTCAGCAGTCTCGATGCCGATGGCACGGCGGATATTGCCAGCCTCTATGCCTCCTATCCACTGGTCCGCTCGCGCGATGCCAATCTCTATGCCCTGGCCAATTTCGACGCGAGCTGGTTCACCGACCGGATCGGCCTGCTGTCCACCCAAACGAAGAAGCAGAGCCAGACGGTGACGCTCGGCCTTGCGGGCGAGATGCGGGACAATATGGGCCAGGGCCTGACCAGCGTTTCGCTGGGCTGGGTGACGGGCAATCTCGACATCCGCAGTCCGCTGGACCGCGCCGCCGATGCCCTGACAGCGCAAAGCGACGGGGGGTTCAACTATCTCCAGTTCGCTCTCGCAAGGCAGCAGGCAATTGCCGGGCCGCTTTCAGTCTACGGCTCCGTGCGCGGACAACTGGCGTTCGACAATCTCGACAGTTCGGAGAAGATGGAACTTGGCGGCGCCTACGGAGTGCGTGCCTATCCCGAAGGCGAGGCTTTCGGCGACGAGGGCTATATCGCCACCGCCGAGGTACGCTTGATGCTGGACAGCCTCACCGGATCGCTACCCGGCCGCCTGCAGCTGATCGGCTTCATCGATTACGGGCAGGTCGACTACGCCCACGATCCCTGGCTGACGGGCGCCAACCGCACCCATCGCAGCGGATATGGCGGCGGCCTCACATGGTTCGGGCCCGACAACCTCATCTTTCGCGCAACCTATGCCACCCGCCTGGGTGACGAGCTGGTCACATCCCAGCCCGACCGCGCGGGGCGCGCATGGTTTCAAATCGTCAAGCTGTTCTGAGCGGTGGAACCCGCCCAATCGAATCCGACCGGATCAAAAGGGACTATCGCAATGAAGACCCGCACCCATACCCACACCGCCACTCCGCACACTCGCGCCTTCCTGCTGGCATCCACGGCGCTTGCGCTGGCCAGCCTTGTCGCGCTTGGCGTGCCCGACAGCGCCTCCGCGCAAAGCCTTCCTAGCGGGGGCAACGTTTCGTCCGGTGCGGCAACCATCGTTCAGGCTCCGGAGAGTGTGACGATCAACCAGACGAGCCAGGCCGTCGCGATCAACTGGGACTCATTTGACATCGGGCTAGGCAACAGCGTTGAATTCGCCCAGCCAAATGCAAGTTCCGTCGCGCTCAACCGGGTGCTGGGCGCCGATCCATCCGCCATCCTGGGCAGCCTGACGGCCAATGGTCAGGTATTCCTGGTCAACCCGAACGGTGTGCTGTTCGGCCATGACGCGCAGGTCAATGTCGGCGGCCTTGTCGCCTCGACGCTGGGCATGAGCGATGCGGATCTGATGGCCGGAAATTATGTCTTCGCCGGCACCAGCGATGCGTCGGTAGTCAATCTCGGTACGCTTGAGGCCACCGATGGAGGCTTTGTCGCCTTGCTAGGTGCTTCTGTAGACAATCGTGGAGTGATCTCCGCGCGGCTCGGCACAGTGGCCTTGGCGGCGGGCGAGCGGATCACGCTGGATGTGGCAGGGGACGGCCTGCTCAATGTCGCGGTCGATACCGGCGCAGTCCGCGCATTGGTCAGCAATGGCGGGATGATCCAGGCCGATGGCGGCCATGTACTGCTGACCACACAGGGAGCGGGGCAATTGCTTCAGACCGCAGTCAACAACACCGGCATCATCCAGGCGCGAACGATCGGGCAGCGCGACGGCACGATCCTGCTGCTGGGCGATATGGAGAGCGGATTGCTCAGCCTCTCCGGCACACTCGACGCCAGCGCGCCGGATGGCGGCAATGGCGGCTTCATCGAAACGTCCGCCGCGCGGGTCGACATCGCCGGTACTGCAAAGGTTACGACCGAAGCAACAGCTGGGGTGACCGGAACCTGGCTGATCGATCCGCAGGACTTCATCATCGGCGCCGGTGGCAATATTTCGGGCGAGGACCTTTCCGCTCTGCTGGTGACCAACAATGTCACCATCAGCACCATGCCCGGACCGAACACGGGGCCAAGCGGCACTCCTCCCACCACCTATCTCGGCACTTCCGTGGAGGGTGACGGCGACATCACGGTCAATGAAGCGGTCGCATGGACGGCGTCCGAAGGCGCCACGACATTGCGCCTCAATGCGTTTCGCGACGTGAACATCAACGCGGCGATTACTGCCACCAACGGCAATTTTATCGCCTGCTGCGGCCGCGATGTAAACGTCAGCGCGGCGATTACGACGACCAATGGCAGCATTCTGCTCAATGCCGGTCACGATGTGAACATCTTCCATGTGCTGACCGCCACCGACGGAAACATCGGCCTGTGCGCTGGCCATAACGTACATATCGAGGACAAGATCACGATCACCGGAGGCACCTCGGAGACGACCCAGAGCCTGGGTCTGGCACCCGGCATGCTGATCATCGTGGGCGCCGACGGCACCGGGCCGGGGATTGAGCATGGAGTGCTCGAATTCACGGATGCCGCGCCGCAGATCACAGTCACGGCGACAGATGTCGTGATCAATTACAATCCGGTTTCCTATGCTTTGCCGACCGATTTTTCCGGCGATTTCATTCTCACCGAAGGCGCATCGATCGATGCGAACATGCTGCTGTTCCCCGATGGAGACAAGGTGTTCGACGGGACGACTGGAACTGTACTCACCGGCTTCAAATCGACGCCGACCTCCGGCCTGCCCACTGGCGTGACCCTGGTCGCAGGCCCTGACAGCAACGCCACCTATGCGGATAGCGCCGCGGGCGAGAATATCGCGATCACCTATAGCGGCTATACGCTGGGCGGCGCGGATGCAGATCAATATGCGCTGGCCGGCTCGTGCTGTGTCGATACGTTCAGTACGACCGGTACGATCACACCGACACCGACGCCTACTCCCACACCAACTCCGACACCGACACCTACTCCCACACCAACTCCGACACCAACTCCGACACCAACTCCGACACCAACTCCGACACCGACCCCGACACCTACTCCCACACCAACTCCGACACCGACCCCAACACCTACTCCCACTCCCACTCCCACTCCTACTCCGACACCGACCCCGACACCTACTCCCACACCAACCCCGACACCGACCCCAACGCCTACTCCCACACCAACTCCGACACCGACCCCAACACCTACTCCCACTCCTACTCCAGTTGTGACGCCTCCCTCGGGCGGGAACCAGCGGGTTGAGGAGGGGCCTGTCCTCTACGTCCCGGTCGGCCCCGGTTCGCCGAACTTTCTGGTGGTGGACAAAGGGGTGCTGATACCCGTCGAGCAGTTCGTGCCAGTCGTGCCGCTTCAGCCGACCGTGATTGTCGTACCGCCCACGCCGGTCGTACCTGTTCCCGAAATGCCTGTGCCAGAGGTCTATCTGCCCAAGCAGGACCGCAATTGAGCGGCGTGCGCGCCATCGGCGCATTCTGGCGGGCCGCGCTTGCCCTGCTGGCCTGCGTCGCCGGCCCGGCACGCGCCGAGACGAGCGAAGGCTGGACGACGGTCTTCGAGCTTGCCGCACTTGCGACACAGAGCGGCGATACCGGTGGTCGACCCTTCATCATCATCGACAAGGCGGCGGCACAGGTCTTTGCATTTGACGCAGCCGGCGCGGAGGTCGGCCAGACGCCGGCATTGCTGGGCGCTGCACGGGGGGACGTATCGCCGCCGGGAATTGGCGCATTACCGCTGGCCAGCATCACTCCGCCGCTGCGGATCACGCCAGCGGGGCGTTATGAAGCCCATCTCGGCGTCAATCTGGCGGGCCGCCGCATATTGTGGGTCGACTATGGCGAAGCCCTCTCGCTTCACCCAGTGGTCACCAGCAATGCCGCCGAACGACGGCTTGAGCGGCTGTCCACGCCATCGGCCCATGACAACCGAATATCCTACGGCTGCATCAACGTACCCAAGCACTTCTATGATGAGGTCGTCGAGCCACTCTTCGCCTCGGCCGATGGCATTGTCTACATTTTGCCCGAGTCAGCAGCGTCACCGGTTCGCCTTCTGGCGTCGAATTGAAAGAGCCTGCGGGCCTTCGCGGCGCAGATCCAAATCATGGCCTCAGGCAGCAATTGTCCTCTCCGCATTGATCGGCGGAACAACGGCGACAACTCAGCAGCGTGTCCCTGCCGGGTCCCTCATGCTCTCGGGATATCAAGCCACCTTGTCCGGCCGTAACATCAACAACATCCCGTTTTCCGAGGCTGTTTGCTAACGGCCCGGTTCATGCCAGTCCGAGCCACGAATGTGCGGCTGTTTTCGACAGATCGATTTATCGCTGCGACCATCGGCTTTGTAGGCGAAAGCGGAAGGGATGCATCGCGGGAAACGCCGCGCCGGCTCAGGCAGCGCGTATCAATTTGCGTGCGCGTGCCAGATAATCTTCGGTATCTTTTGCGTTCAGTGGTTGGGAGAAGAGGAAGCCCTGCAGCTCCGTGCAACCGATCGATTGCAGCATGTTGCGCTGCGCCTTCGTTTCCACACCTTCCGCTGTCACGGGAATCCCGAGCACCCTGGCCAGCCCGGTGATTGCGTGAACGATCGCGAAGTGGTCATTCCCGGTATCCTGCACGAACGACTTGTCAATCTTGACCTTGTCGACATCGAACTTCTGTAGATGCGTGAGGCTTGAATAACCGGTGCCGAAATCGTCGAGCACGATCTTGATGCCGGCTCCGCGCAGTGCTTTCAGATTGGTTTGAACCTTCTGATTTGTCTCGAGGACAGCGCTTTCGGTCACTTCCAGCTGCAACCGAGTCGGGGTGAGGCCGGTTTTTTTGAGAATCTTGAGTATCTCCGAGACAAGCCTGTCTTCGCGCAACAGCATGGGCGAGAAGTTGACGGCAAGGGGGACATCGGGCCAGCGGGCCATCATTGTGCAGGCTTGCTCGAGCACCCAATGGCCCATGGGGACGATCAGGCCGGATTCCTCGGCGACCGGCACGAAATCGTCCGGTCGGAGCAAACCGAATTCCGGGTGGTGCCAGCGTATCAGTGCTTCCATTCCGGCAAGCGTTCCCCCGGAAACCTCGATGAGAGGCTGGTAATAAACTTCCAGTCCCGTTCCGGTCGCAAGGCTTTGCCGCAGGTCGGCCTCCAGCCGGCGATTATGGCTGATCTGTTTGTCGAGCGCGCTTGTGAAGCGGCAAAAACGGGCGCGGCCTTCGCGTTTCGCCTGATACAGAGCGACATCGGCACGCCGTTGCATTTCCACGCCGCGCGCATCCGTATCGGCGTCTGCAACACCGATGGAGGCGGTGACAAAGGCCCGCCCGCCTTCGACTGCGAAAGGCTCCGCCGCCGCAGCCAGAATACGCCTGCAAATCCGCTCGATATCCGAGGCCTTGCGATGATCCACGAGCAGGATTGCGAATTCGTCTCCGCCAAGCCGGCATACGGTGTCCGATGCGCGCACGATCCCGGTGAGGCGATGGGCGAATTCCTGAATCAACGCATCGCCGGCCTGATGGCCGTAAGTATCGTTGACCTCCTTGAAGCGATCCAGATCGATGTACGCCACCGAAAAAGGTATTTCGGAGCGGCTATAGCGAAGCAGCGCCTGATCGATACGTTCGCTGAACAGGGCCCTGTTTGGCAGGCCTGTCAGCGTGTCATGGAATGCCAGATAGCGACTATGTGCCTCGGCCTCCCGATACGCCGTGACGTCGCTGATGATGGCGACAAGGTAGTCCTCGCCGTCCAGCTGAACCCGACGCTTGCGGGTGATCACGGTTCGGGTCTTGCCGGAGGCGTCCGTGACCTGTTCCTCGTTCTCATTGACTTCGCCGGTTGCAAAGACCCGGTCATCGGCAGCGTGAAATATTTCCACCTCCTCCGCGGGGAAGAGATCGAAGTCGGAAAAACCGAGCAGAACCTCATGCGAATGGCCAAAAAACTCGGCGGCGGCAGCGTTGAGCAGCACGATGCGGTGAGCCCGGTTCTTAACGAACACAGGCGTCGGCATGACGTCGATGATCGCTTGAAGATCGATGATGCTGGAGATGTTGGCGGTTGGCTTCATCGCAGGCCTGTTCGCTACCCGTGCAAGACTAAAGTTGCAGCAGAGCAAGGCTAACTGCCCTTGGTTTCCAATTCGTTAGCTTGGCCCATTCCGAGAGGCCCCATCAGCTCAATCGCACGACGCCAGCATCGGTCGTCCATCAATATTGAGGGCGACGGTTTTAGACCCTCGCCGCCAGATGCCTTCAGGCAATTGGCACAAAACGCAAGGCGGCGCCCAACCCCAACGGAGCGCAGTTTTCGAGAAGCAGATCTTGCCACGCCAACGGCTGGTTTGTTGGCGGGGTCGGTCGTCAGCCACGCGCCCTCATTACCACGCTACCTTCCCAGCATCGGACCATCGAAAGTCACTCATCATTCACGCGGCTGTTAATGGACATGACCGGGCAGCACCGTGGTCCACAACCGGTTTCCGGTCATGCCATCGAACCCCTGCAGGCGATAATCCGATCCCGTCGCCCGCCAGCGACCAGAATCTGTGCCGACGCGTAAAAGGCTCCGGGCCGGTTGCAGGAAAATGCTCGGGCGGAAAATTCACACCTGCCCATCCGCAACCGAGAATGAAAGATGCAGCGCTTCAAGTCCCAAGTTCAGGCTCAGCGCCTCGTTTCAACCCACTTCACGATCCACAATACCTTCGCTCATTTCTCAATCACGTGTGTTTACTTTGACAGGACAAACAAACTGTTGCGCCTTTTGGCCTGTTCCGAACGCGTAGCTCTCCATCCAAAGGGATGCCATCAACGCTCGCCTCCTCCTGCGCGATACGGCGCCCGGTCCGGTCCATCCTGGAGGTCAGAATGCATAGCGCAGTTCGACCCGGGCGTTCACATCGCTTTCTTCACCCGCGAAGTACGCACCTGCGCTCGCCCCGACCGTCAGGCCACCCCCCAGGTTGAACGCGGCAAGCCCGGTCAGGCGCGCGCCACTTGCGCTGCCGCGCGCGGGCAACACGGTAAAGGACTGCGGTGACCCGGCCATGCGGTGTGCAACGGTGCTATCGTCCTCCTCTCCCGCGACATAGCGCACGTCGAACACCACGACCGCTTCGCTGGCCGACCACGACGCGAAGCCCCCCGCGCTCAGCCGGGTCGAACTTGTCGAAGCGCCGGCTCCGGCCAGGTCCAGCGCGCCCGCCCCGTTTTCCGCATAGGCCCCGATCTCGGCGCGGGCATGGTCCACGCCAACGGCCGGACCAACGGCGAACTGACCCGCGGCAAGGCCCCAGCGCACATCCAGCGACAGTCCGACGGTGGAGTGGTCGACTTCGGCCCCGGTGATGCGGGCAATGCCGGGGAAGGCGATCGCACGTGCCACCGTGGCGTCTCCATCGCTCCAGCTGCCAGTCAACGAGGCGGTGAGGCCACTGCCGAACTTGCCGTAACGGGCGAAGGCAGAGGCGAACAACCCGTCGTAATCCGCTGACGAAGCGCGCGCCGGATTGTCGGCATCGGCCTGCTGCCAGCCACCACTGATGCCGATCGTCCAGCGGTTGTCCGGTCCGTGATATTCGATGCCAAGTTCCACCTCGTTGCCATTACGAGTGAAGCGTGCGCCGTTGCCGTCACCGTCCACATGGCCATCTGACAGGCCACCGGCCAGCCACAGGTTCCAGCCCTTCTCGCCCGGCAAGGCGCCTGCGAACTGGCGCGTGACCAGCTGTTCGCGCGTGGCGCGCAGGCCGCCGGTCAACAGGTTGGCGTAGATCTCGCCCGAAGCAAGATCGAACGCCTGCCGCGCGCTATCCGCGTCCAGCATCAACAGCGCATTGTACACCGTCAACGCATCGCCATCCGACTGGTCGAAATTCGTCAGCGCCACGCTCGCCTGTCGCTGGTTGAAGGTCAGCGCCACGTCGGGAAACTGGCGCGCCAGATCGAGCGTGAGGAAAGCGGTGTCGGCGGTGTATCCCAAAGTGAAGTCGAGGAACGCCGAGTTTTCCACGATCCCGGCAAAACTGCCGGCCAGGCTCTCGCCCGCTCGCGCGATCACGAAGGTTGAGCCGTCGGTGTAGGACAGCTCCGGATCGAGCAGGCTGACCGCCACGGTGCCGCCTTCGATGAGCACGTCGCCGCCCGCGTCGACCAGATCGGTCGCACCGTTCATGCCGAGATCGACGAGGTAGTTCGATCCGGCGTGGAAGGTCACGTCACCCGCCACGCTGAAGGTTGCCGCTCCGGTGCCCGGCGACAGCGTGCCACCGAGCATGAGGTTGCCCACGCTGCCGTTACCGGTCAGCGTGGTACCCGCGCCGGTGACGAGTAGGCTATTGCCGAGATCCTGTCCCAATGTGCCCGTGATGTCGAGGCCGCCCTGCGCAAGCTCCGCCCGTCCGAGATAGTCGGCTGAATCACCTGATAAGGTGAGCATGCCCGCGCCTTCCTTGACGAATGCGCCGCTGCCGGTCAGGCCCCCGGCATAGGCGCCGTCGGCGGTCTGGTCGAACAACAGCGTGCCGCCGGCTGCCACGTCGATCGCGCCCTGCAGGCTGGTGGCATTGCCCTGGAGCGTGCCGGCCTGAACCTGTGTGTCACCGGAATAGGTATTGGGGCCGGTGACGATCAGCGTGCCGAGATCGGTCTTGGTGAGGCCGCCCGTGCCGATGAGCGCAGAATCGATCGTTGCGGCGAAATCGGCTCCAGTGCTCGACCCGTCGCCCACGCGCACCAGCACGCCCGGCGAGTCCAGCCGAATCGCTCCGCCGGTGACTGTATAGCCGGTGGTCGCGAACTGCACGCCGTTGGCGAGGCTGACCTGGCCCGAACTATTGTCCACCATCACCATGCCGGTGCTGGCCGAAGGCTGCACCGCCGCCAGCAAGTGCGCACTGGCGCTCTCCGGAGGCGCGGTCGGCGCGGTGAAGATCAGGAAATCCGCCGGGTCGTACGCCCCGTTGGCGCTGCCATCGGCGATGGTCCAGTTGGTTCCGGTAATATCCCAGGTGCCGCTGCCGCCGTCGATCAGGCTATTAGCCGCGGCCTGCGCACCATCCCAGAAGATGAAATCCGTTTCCGACGCAGCGGCGATCAGGTTGACCTGCCCCGCCGTGGCCAGGCTCAGCGTCAGCTCGGCGGGGTCGAAATTGGCGGGAAGCGTTCCGAAATTGAGTCCGTTATCGGTCAGCGCACCGCCATAGGTGATCAGGCGATACAGTCCGCCACCGAAGCCGCCGATGTCGGTGATGTCGAGCGTGCCGTCCAGCGTCAGGTCACCGTCCACAACAATCAGGTCGCTGCCGACGCCAGGCGCCTGGTCGGGCAGGCCCAACTCGAAATCGAGCACCGAGGATGCGCCCAGCACAAGATCGCCACCAATGGTGAAAGTGCCCGGTGAGTTACCGGGTGCCAGCGTAGCGTTGCCCAGAGTCACATCGCCGCCGAAGGTGCCGGTGCCGGACAGGCGGGCATCGGCGAAAGTTGCTCGCGCACCGCTTCCGCCCAATGTGCCGTTGATCACCACTTCCCCGCCGGTCACGTCCAGCAGGCCGGAAAAACCACCCTGGCCGCCGGTGAACAGCGTTGTACCTGCCAGATGGTTGATGGTGCCTGCGCCGGAAATCGACGAAGGCAGCACGAAGTCGCTTTCGGTATGGTTGACCTCCAGAGTGTTGCCGCCGGTCAGCGCCAGCGATGCGACATTGAAGGCACCTGCCCCGCCCGCAGTGCCATCGGCGCGCGTGCCGATCGTTACCTGATTGCCGGCCACGGAGCCGACATTGAGCGCGCGGGCGGTGAAATCGGAATTGCGCAGGATGAGGTCGGTGCCGGAAAAGCGCTGGCCGATGCTGACCGCGCCCTCGGCGGACAGGGTGGAATTGTCCACCAGCAGTTCGGTCGTTTCGATCTGCAGGCCCGAGTTGAGCCCGCCGGTCATGATCCAACTGCTGCCATTGGTGATCGACATGGTGCGCAGCACGCCGTTGAAGCCGAGCCCGTTGTCGCTGGGTCCGCGAGTGAACAGGCTGCCGCCGTTCTCGATCACGATAGTGCCCACCGGCTGACCCGCGCTGGCGCCGCCGAAGCTGATGTTGCCGACCGTTTCGAACGTGCTGCCCACGCCCGAGATCAGCACGTCGGTGTTCGGCCGGAACGAGGGGTTGATGGCGGAAAGGCTCTGGAACCTGCCACCATCAAGGATGAACAGGCTTACATCCGCCGCACCGGCACCGAAATCGAGCGCGGTGGCGTCGGACGTGACCTGCCACAGCGAACCCGCGCCGGTCACCGTCAGGTTGACCACGCTGTTGTTGCTGTTCGTGCCGACCAGGACCCGCCCGGTGACCAGCCTGGCGCCATTTTCCACCAGCACGTCAGCGTTGAAATCATTGAACCGCGAGACGAAGAAATCCCCCGTCGTGAACTGCGAATTGGCACCGGAGATGGTCAGCGCGCTGGTCCGGGTCGAACTGCCCAGGTCGATTGCCTCGAAACTGGCATTGCCGCCCGCCGACACGGTGACATCGCCGCCCACCACCGGCGCGCCCACCGCGATCAAGCGGGAACTGGCGCCCGTGACGAGGAAGTCCACGCCGCTGTTGGTGCTCCAAGCACCGCCACCGGTGCCGTCGATCAGACCACCGCCCTGCACGGTCACGGTGGTGCGCCGCACCTCCTCACCCGCCAGCTCCAGCCGCCCCGTCAGCGTGCCGCCATCGACCAGGATCGTGCCGTTGCGTACCGACAGGCCCGCCCCGCTGCCGCCGGTGAAGTTCAACTGCCCGCCGCTGCGCACCACCAGGCTGCGGCTGACGGGGCCACCGATCGATCCCAGCGCGCTTAGAGTGCTGGCGCTGATCGTAACCTCGCCGCCATTCTCGATGATGAAGTCGCCCACCGGCTCGCCGATGGTGGTGGCGTTGAGGTTGAACACCCCTCCGCTCAGCAGCTGCGATCCCGCGCCGGAAACGAGAATGGAAGTGCCCTGCCCGATCGACCAGTTGTTGTTGCTGGCCGTGCTATCCACCACCGCGCCATCCAGCACGCGAAAATCCACCTGGTTAGTGCCTGCGCCCAGGTTCTGCCCCCCTCCGGCATTGATCGTCCAGCGCGTGCCCGCGCCCTGAACGGTCGCGGTGAATTCGGCCGGCGTGCCATTGCTGGCGAAGCCGAAGCCGTTGGTGGTCAGTTGTCCGCCCGCTTCCACCAGCAGCGATCCACCGGATGAATTGTTGCCCTGCGCCATCAGGAACAATTCCGTGGTGAAGCGCGAACCGGTCCCGGTCACGGTCAGGTCGGCGCCGTCCTGACCAATCAGCTGGCGGGCTTCCATCACGCCGCCACCAGCGACCGTCACGGCGCCATGGCTGGTCAGCGTGGCAGTGCCCAGGTCGATCGAGGACCCGCTGCCCGAGACATCGATGCGGCTACCCGGACCGAGGGCCCAGCCCCCGGTCCCGCTGCTGACCACGGCGCCACCAGCGGTGACGTTGAGGAAGCCCAGCGCAATCGGGTTCCCGGCCAGATCGGCGATGTTGGCATTGCCGAAGTTGGCCGTTGTCGAAGAGTCGATCGTCAACAGGGAGCCGGTGCCGGAAACGTTGATGGTGCCGCTGCTGTTCGCAGCCCGGCCGACATTGGTGTTATTGACGAAAACCGATCCACCGTTGCTGATATCGAGTAGGCCCGTGGTGCCCGCACCCACGCCGATGTCGAGGGCAAGGGTCCCGCTGCCGACACCGACCGATAGCGTCTGCCCGCCACCGGCCGCAATCCCGGGTCCCACCACCAGAAGAGTGCCGTTGCCCCCGCTCGCGTTTGAACCCGAGACTCCGCCTATGCTCAGCGAATGCGGATCGTTGCCTATGAACGGCAGGCCGAAGATCAGGGCCGAGTTTTCGCCTACGGTCATCTGGCCGGTGCCGTTCTGGCCGATGATCAGGTTGCCGAGCGAGGGGGATCCCGTGACCACCGGGGCGTTGGTCGTCGTGTCGACGACGGCCGTGGAACCGGCCCCCGGCACCACGCCGGTGCTCCAGTTGTCGGGATCGGAGTAGTCGCTGTTGTCGCTGCCATCCCACTGGCTCTGCGCAGCGACAGGAGTAGCGGCGATGACGGAGCTGGCCAACAGCAGGGCGGCCTTGCGCGCGGACGGCCGAGTGGTGCGGATGTGCTTGGTCATGTCGCGTGGTTCCCGCAACTGGCGGCAGGTCCGGAATGCCTGCCCCTTGAGTTGCAATGGAATTGTCTCGCGAAGGCCGGCGCGGCCAAAGTCGCATGATGTGGCAGGAGGTAGCTTGTTGACCCGTTAAGTAGCACATTGGCAAAGCCGCGGCGTTACTTCGCGCGGCGCGGCGCTTAATCGCTGATCAGACTCTCGGCGCGCAGGGCCTCGATCAGGCGAGTGATCTCGCCGTCGCCCTGCCAGCGCTGGGTCACGTAACGGACCATACCCGCGCTGCCCCAGCGCTCCCCTCGCGACATGCCCATGTTCAGCAACCGCAGGGTGGCAGCCCGATCACCCGCCGCGCTGGCGATCATCGTCGGCCAGGCCAGGTGAGTGCGCTCCCCGACGGCGACAGCGCGTTCCTCTTCTGTCAGGTAAATCGGCAAAACCGAGGCAGGGTCGCGCGCCAGTGTCTGTTCCAACCGGTCGGCCACCAGGTCATCCCCAGGTACTTGCCGCAGGCGGGCGAACGCGGTCACCTCCCCCACGAAAGCCGGTATGTCGCCTTCCGCCAGGTAGACCACAGCCAGGCAATCGCGCACCGTGGCGAGGTCCGGATAGCGTTCGCGCAGGGCTTCCAGCTCACGCTTGCCGCGCTCGCTCTCGCCCATCGACCAGCGCGCCCAGGCGATGTCCACCTGCAAGGGCAGCGAGGCCGGTTCGATCAGCCGGGCGCGCTCGAGCTCAGCCATGCCGTCGGCAAAGTCGCCGTTGTCGATCAGGATATTGCCGTACCAGAAGTGGCTCTGCGCCGACTGCGGGGCGGCGGCGATGGCCTGGCGGAAGCGCCGCGCAGCCGATGGGCCGTCGCCGCGCCACCAGTAATCGATGAAGCCCAACGCTCGCAGGGCATCGGGATTGCCGGGATCGATCCTCAGCGCAGTATCCGCCGCCGACTGCGCGCGGCCGAAGGCATCGACATCCTCCAGCGAGCCGAACTCGCGTGCCAGCACATAGCTGTCGGCCAGCGCGGCATAGGCCGGGGCAAAGCCGGGCTCGGCCGCGACCACGCGCTGCAGTTTCTCGATGGCCGCGGCGATCGACTGCGGGTTGCGCGCGGCCCAGTCGCTGCGCGCTTCGAGGTACAGGTCCGCCAGTTCGGCATCGGCGGGCAACAGCACGTTGGCCCGGGGCGGGTCGTCGCGACTGATCGCCCATGCACCCAGGCTGGCAACCACGAGCAGGGCCAGCGCGGCGAGCCAGGCCTTGGGCCACTTGCGCGGCCCGGCCGCGACGGCGGGGACGACTTCTGGCGAAGCAGCGGCGGGTGCGAGGGCTTCCGCCTGCGTCTCGGCAGCAGTGGCCGCGGCACCGTCCTGGCGGTCGGCTTCCAGCCAGGCGTCCAGTTCCTCGCTCAGGGCATAGACGCTGCCGCGCCCGGGGCCGGGAATGCGATAAACCGGCATCCCCCGCTCGCTTGCCCAACGGATAACGGTGGAGCGTTCGCGCCCGAAATGGGCGGCAATCGACTTCCATCCATCAAGCCGCATCGAATTCCCCGGACAGCACCAGTGCCATTGGAGGATGACTGCCGTTGGCGATCTGCGGTATCAAGCTAAATTTCGGAAGTTCACCTTTTCATTGTGACGGTGCTGTCAGTCGGATGGCGACTTGTCTCCGATCGGCGCAGCTAGAGCGAGATCAGGGTAACGTCAGGCGATGAGCGACGGCCCTTATACGTCTCGCGATCGACTAAGTGGCGTTCTGAGTTAAAGTGGTTGTGAAAATTGGCATGGACCGAAGCAGGGTATGACCGCAGCCTTGTCTGGTTTCTTGGTAAAAAAGGACTCCAGAATATCTCCTTCCTGATCGACTGCATGCCACAGGTAACGCCGCCCGCCGTAGATCTTCGCGTACATCTCGCCAAGGTGCCAGCGCCAGTGAGGAAGCTGCGCATCCGGCTTGCGCGCTGCCGACGAATGTCTGCCGCAAACAGGGGCGAAACCTGTTCCTCCAGAACCGCACCGTCTCGTGGCATACCTCGATCCCGCCCTCGAAGAGCAGGTCCTCTACGTTTCGCAACCAGAGCGAATATCAAACGTAGAGCACACCACCATGTGGATGATCTCGGGCGACGAATGAAAATATCGGAACGGATTGGCGGCCTTGCACATCGGCCTCCGCGTGTAGTCACTTGTCCCTTTTCACTATGCCTTTGACAAGACCGTTCAGTCCTTCACCTGCGCTCCACCAACGCCTCCAAGGCTGAAATTCACGCTCAACCGCACGGTTCGCGGTACAGAATAGCTGTCTTTCAACCAAGTCCGCTGCGGGCCTGTTACGCTGACCAATCGCTCTTCGGTGACATTGGCGATGTCCAGCACCACGCTGATGCCCGAACGGAAGCGGTAACGAGTCTGAACGTCGAACTGGCGGCGAGGCGCCCAGAAGACATCCTGCCACGCATCGTCCGGCGTGAGGTTGCGTAGGGCCTCTCCGGTCCAGTTCATCGCCCCGCGCAGTTCGAAACCGCCCTGATTGTAAAAGATAGACAGATTGCGGATTTCCGATGGCTGCCCCACCAACCGGTCCAGATCGCGCGTCGCGCCGTTGGACAGCGGCACGGTCATTCCGCCGCGCAACAAGGTCCAGTTTCCACTAAAGCCGAAGTCGGCAAGGAAGTGACCAATCGCGCCCAGCGAACCCACCGTTGCGCCAAGCTCCAGCCCGGAAATATGCGCTCCACTGGCATTAACCGGCTGCGTCACCTGTGCGTTGGGGTAATATATCCCGTCCAGCAGATAACCGCTGGTCACGGAATCGAATATCTCATTTCCTATCTGCTTGTGGAACAGGCCTGCCGAAAACAGGCCGTCAAAGCCGGCGGACAATGTCCATTCAAGCGCTAGGTCGAAATTATCTGAAATGCGGGGCTGGATATCGGGATTTCCCAGGCTGACGTTCACGCCCAGACTGTCCGGGTTACCCTCTTCCGCACCGGTCGAAAACTCGACGGACTGATTTGGCGCATAGGCCTCAAAGCCGGGGCGACCGATCGTACGACTATAGGCAGCGCGCAGTTGGAGGTCTTCCTTTGGCTGGTAATTGACCAGCACGGATGGCAGAACATACAGATAGTCGGACCGCGTTCGGACGGGGGCCCAAATATCGTCTGTCTTCATATTGGCGCGAGTGACCGTGCCTGTCTGCTCCACACGCGCGCCAGCCAGCACTTCCAACGGTCCGGCGGCATAACGCAGAAGCCCGTATCCGGCCAGAATGCTCTCCCTATGGACAAAATTGTCCTGCAACCCGGCGTCGGTCTCATCTTCGGCAAATATGCTGTCCTGATTGGCGTCAAACATACGCCACGCCGCCACTGGATTTATCGCGACCAGGTCCAGTCCTGCCCAATTATAACGCAGCGGTGCATCGCTGATGAAGGCGATATCGGCCAGGGTCAGCCGCAGATCGAGCGACCTGTATTCCTCGCCATAATAAGTATAGGCATAACGCGTGCGCTTCCAAGCCATCCCGGTTGCGAAACCTATACCCCAATCGCCCTTTTCCACATTATGCCGCCAGTCACCCTTCATGATCCCGACAGTTGACGACGCCCTGCGCCAGCGGTGCCGCCAATAGGTGGGATGGTAGAGGGAGAGATTCCGGTAATTGTCCGCATCCAGGTTGAAGCTGTGGTGAAAACCGGAAGTGTCATAGGAAAAACCAAATTCCGGCGTGCCGGTGCCCCTGCCTGTTTCATCCAGCCCGGCGGTGAATTTCACCATGTCATAGGCTTCGTACATGCTGGATGTGGACAGGCTGGCCCGCGCGCTCACCCGGTCCAGCGGGGAGGGGTTGAAGTCCGCTGCCAATTGCATGACCCTCACATCGTTGCGGGTCGTTCCCTCGCGATAGCCAACCTGGACCGTCCCGGTGTCGTAACGACCCGAAATCGCCGTCTGGTCATGAACATCCGCATCTCCCGCGCCGATGATGATCTCGTTCCGCGCATAGCCGTCGTCAAAGTAGAACAGGCCCGCCAGCGCGGACAGGCGCGCACCGTCATCCAGTTCCACCTCGAGCCCGGTCATCACGCTCCAGCGCTGACGGGAGCTTTCGTTATACCAGAACTTGTCCTGACGCGGCACGGCTATGCCATTGGACTGGTCCCGATCGTTAACCCGGTGCCCGTCATCATCGTAATAGGCGAAGAAGTTGCTATCGCTCGTCCCGTGGACATAGCTGTTATTGTCCAGTCGGCCATAGCTGGCTGACAGGATGACACCCAGATTGCGCTCCGGGCCGAATGTGTAACCTGCGGTTACTGAACCATGGCCGCCGAGTGGCAACTGCGAACGTATCTGGCTGTTCTGACTGGCACCGGCCAGCCCGGCTTCCACCTGCACAAATCCCTCGCGCGTGCCTGAGAGGGAACTGCGCGTCTGCATGTCAATCGCGCCGCCAATCGCATTGGGGTCCAGATCTGGGGTGAAGGTCTTCACCACGCTCAGCCCCGACACGGCGGAAGCGGGCAGCACATCCATGCGACCGCCCCGGCTGGCACTGTTCGACACGGCGTCGGGCACTCCGGTGGAGGCCATGGGCAGGCCGTTCATCGTGACGTTGTTGTAGGCTTGAGTCAGTCCGCGCACGACAGGCGCAATGGGCACATCGCGGGGGTGTTCATTATCCGCAATTGCAAGCAGCGACACACCCGGCACGCGGCGCATTGCGTCCGCGATTGTCGTATCGGGCAGGCGCCGTATGTCGTCGCTCGACACGGCATCGACGATGTTGACGGCTTCCTTCTTGGCGGCGATGGCCATTTGATCGGCAACGCGCTGTCCGGTCACAACAATCGGGGGATCCGGTGGCAGAACCCGCCGGGGTAAGGCAGGCATGGCGCGCGCGACATCACGGGCGGAACCTCCTCGCGGAAGGGAGCGGGGGGCCTCCATGATCAGGACCACGTTGCCCCTCTGACGGCCGATCAGCCCCGTGCCTCGCAGCAGCAGTTCCAATGCCCGCTGCGGCGGCAACTGCCCCCGCAATCCACCGGTGCGTTTGCCCCGCAACAAGCGGGGGTCCGCAATGACCTGCAACCCGCTGGCTTTTGAAAACTGAGTGATTGCGGCAGGCAGCGGGCCGGCCGGGATCGAATAGGACACATTGCGCGCATGAGCCGGTGCGGCAGCCACCAGCACCGCAAGGACAAGGCTTGGGCGAAAGACGCTCATCCTGGCCTAGCGAGACAAATGTTTGGGCAGGCGTTTCCGGTGGCGACTGAAGCAACGCGGAAAGATGCACTCACGCATTGTCACGGCCGATCAATCACTGTGTCTTGATCAGATAGGATTGCGGTGTCTCCTGCACGGAAAAGCCGTAGATCACGCCCAGATTTTCAAGCACAATGTCTGGCTCCGACAGACGGAAGCGTCCGGCCACGCGTTTTTCCAGAAGCGCGCGGTCCTGAACGACAATGGTTTTGTCGGTCCAGCGTTCCAGCCGGGGGACGAGGTGTTCCAGCGGCATGTTCGCTACTTCCAGCCAGCCACCACGCCAGGCGGCTTCTTCCTGCACGGCGTAACGTTCCGGCTCGGTCGGCCGGCCTTTCACCAGGATGGAATAATGCGCGGCAGGCACCAGGACACCGGAAGCCTCATCCCCGTGCCCGGCAAAACGCACCAGGCCTTGAGCAACCTCGAGATCCACCTGTTCCCCATTCAGCGCCAGGTCAAAACGGGTGCCCAGAACAGTGACGCGCCCATCTCCCGCGGAAACGGTAAAAGGCCTCTCCTCGTCATGGCGGACGTCGAACAGCGCCTCGCCTTCATGCAACTCGACATGACGGCGCTTGCCCGCAATGGTGACATGGATGGAACTGGCGCCGTTCAGCACAACGGTGGACCCGTCGGCCAAGGTCACGTCACGTACCTGCCCAGGACCGGTTTCGTAAATCTGCGCCGGCGTCAACGCAAAGCGCACCGGCTCCCACGAAACGGCCAGGATGGCCAACAGCGATGCCGCCACGGCGCCAAACGCCAAGGCGCGATGGCCAAAGCGGCCACGCAGCTGCGCTTTGGGCTGTGGCTCATTGTCCTGCTCTACCTCACGCGCTTTGAGCGCGGCGGTAACCGCATCATCCATGCAACTGGCCCACATGGCGTCGAACAATTCGCGCCGCCCCTGCCCGCCGGCAAGCCATTGGGAAAAGGCGGTCGCATCCACCGGACCACCCATGTGGCGGGCGACCCAGAGGGCGGCTTCCTCTTCCTCTTGTTCATTCATGCTGGCGTTCATTCCGAAACCGTACACTCTTCCAAGGTCGACATGCCCCGGTGCAGGAGAAGAACCGCTCGCGCCACGTGGGTGTCCACAGCCGCCGGACTGATTGACAGGGCCGCCGCTACTTCTTTGGACGACATGCCATGCAGTCGGCGCATGATAAAGACTTCGCGGCGCATGGGCGGCATCCGCTCCAATATTGCCGAGACCTGCTCCATGCGCTCCCTGTCGATCAGGACCGTTTCCTGCGAGGGATCGTCTCCGGGAATATCCCCGCCTTCCGGAAGAGCTTCCTCCCCCTTGCGTTTGCGGAAACGGACACGATCGATAATCAGATTGCTGGCGATCCGGTGCAGCAGTCCCCCAACATTACCGATCGAGCCTTGCCGGTACTGGGCAAGGCGCAGGAAGCTGTCCTGCACGATATCCTCACTGGCCGAGTGATCGCCCAACTTCTGATAGGCCAGGCGATAGACGTCACCGCGAAACAGGCGATATGCCGATTCATCGAATTTCACGGTGCGACCTCCCTAGACGAGTAGGGCGCGGATATTTTTCCTTAGTGACAGCTTCATTGCGTGAGCGCCGAAAATCGCCTGATTCCCGAGGTGAAGCATGCGCTTCAGCGCTTTTTCGGGTCTCCCGCACCACACGCAGACAAACGGGCGCGCAACAGGCGTGGCTGATCCGTCTGGATCACTGAAACACCCAGGCCAAGAAGTTCCTTCAGGCGCGGACAAGCTACGGTGCCGGCCCCCAGCACCTTATCCAGATCACCCAGGCTGTTGGCCCATATCCGGGCCGGCATGTCGGCAATCTCAGCCTTTACAGAAGACGTCAGTGTCTCCTCATCGCCATGCACGATCACCACAGGGGCAAGATCACGGTTTTTCTCCTCCAGCGATACATCGCGCTGCAGACGCGTCATGACCGGAAGACTTGGCGACAACCCACGCGCGGCGCGCAGCACATCACTGTTGATGTCGAACATCATTACCTGGCCGGCCATGCCCAGCCCGTCGATCACGGCCATGACCGGCGCAACCCGGTCTGTCTTCATGTCCAGATCCACCAGCACGCGGCCGCAAGTGTGCCGCAGCATTTCGAGCAGCGTAGGCGGCGGAGTGTCGCCTCCTTTCAGCCGGAGGGTCCGAAGCTCGGCATAGGTCATCTCCTCTGCCTGTCCGCTGCCGTTGGTCGTGCGGTCAACCGTGCTGTCATGCATGATAAACGGCACTCCGTCGCGCGAAACGCGAACGTCGATTTCCACGAAATCCGCGCCTGCAGCGATTGCCTCGTCGATCGCCGCCAACGAGTTCTCGGGCGAATGCAGATGCCCGCCCCGATGCGCGGCGACCATCACTCCGCCAGCCGGATCGTGCCACATATCCTGCAAGGCAGCGATTTTCTGCGTCTCGTCGCAGGAAGGCGCCGCAGACACGGGCGATACGGCCGATAGCAGCGCCAGCACTGCGGCGGATTTCAACAAGCTCCTGAACATGATGTTTCCTTATCGCCCTGACGTTTTTGACAACCCGACGGTGCGAGAAAGGGCAGACGAACCATCGCCTGCCCTTCCCCGGTTCAGCGGGATTTCCCGGATGCGGCTCAGAACTGCCCGCTGACGCCAAGCCAGAGAACGCGGCCCTTCTCACTGCGCTCGGCCCCGAGGCGACCGGTGGGCATTTCGCGGAAATATTCGATTTTTGACTTGGTGAGGTTCTGTCCCTCGGCGATCAACGTGAAATTGTCGGTTACACGGTAGCGGATCTGCGCCGAGAACTCGCCGCGATGCTTGCTGAAGATGTCGAACACTTCGGCGTTTTCGTTGATCGATTTCAGGTAGTCGCCAACATAGTTGTAAGCCACCGAAGCGCCGAACTGACTGGTTTCGTAGGACAAGGTTGCGTTGGCCAGGAATTCCGGCTGACCTTCCAGTCCGTTCACGTTGCGGAGAGATTCATCGGCCTGCACCACAGTCTGGCTGCCGTCGATAAAGGTCGCGTTGGCCGACAGCACGAAATTGCTGAGGAAGCCCCCGGCAATGTCCTTGAAGTCCTGGCGAGCGGACAGTTCGATGCCCTTCAGTTCCGCCTTCTGGGAATTCATCGGTGTCGTCACGCGCGCGTCGTAGACTTGACCGTCATATTCGTACCCTTCCTGCAGGACGTTCTGCATGAAGATCAGATCCTTGATGTCCTTATAGAAGGCCGCAATCGACAGCAGGCTGCCCCGCCCGGCATACCATTCAAGCGAGACATCGAAATTGTTCGACGTGCGCGGCTTCAGGTTGGGATTGCCCCGCGTGATGCTGATGACGTTTTCCTCACTGTCATCCGGCAGGCCGATGCTTTCACCGATGGCGTAATAGTTGAAGTTGGGCCGGCCGATCGTCTTGCTGTAACCGGCGCGCAGGACAATGCCGCTGTTGAAGTCATAGCTGGCGATGACTGAAGGCAGCAGATAGTCATAACTCGCGCGGCGCGTGGTCCGCACATATTGCGCGGCATCGTTGGGTTCGCCCGACAGATTTTCGTCCTGGGCCCACAGGTCGATATTGTTGACCGTGGAGTCAAATCGCAGGCCAGCGCGCAGGTTGAAATTGTCGGTGCGGAAATTCGCTTCTGCAAAGGCGGCGAAAATCTGCTCGTTCAGCTGATAATCGCTGCTGATGTCCGTATCGCTGTCGTCAGTATTGCTGGGCATGCCCTGCGCCGCCCAGGCCGCGCGATAAGCATCATCGTCGATGAACAGGAAATCGACATCAGGGTCGGTCGTGCCCAGGCGGGTCGAGCGCACGAAATTGGCCATGTTCACCGTTTCATCGCTCACCAGCACACCCGCGATGCGGCCTTCGTCAAAAGACTGGTCCGTGTTGGAGTAGCTGACACCGACGTTGAAGCCGAACCCGCGCGCATCTCCATCGATATTGTAGGCAAGATTGGCCGAACCAAAGGTCAGGTTCTGGGCGGCGCGCTGCGTGATGTGCTGGATATAGCTCTGCACATAATTGGACGCGTCGTTCACAAAATCGGGGTCGTAGAAATTCAGCGTCGGGAAACCGCCGCTCAGGTCATAGCTGAAGCCGCTTTGCACCAGATTGTTTGCAGTGTTGAACTTGGAACGATCGCGGATGGTGTTGAGACGCGCGCGCGAATGGCTGCCGCGCATCTGCAGGACCAGAGTGTCAGTCAGTTCCTGGTCCAGAAGCGCGGAAACCACGAAAGTCTCCCGTTTCTGCGGCTGGTGGGAATATCCCAGCGAGGTGCGCCCCTTGGCCCATTCGCCATAGGTTTCCGTTTGGTTGGCCGGTGCCGTGCTGGTCGTAGCCGTGGCCAGATACTCGTTCCGGATTTCGTCCTCTTCTTGATAGAAATAGCCCGAATAGACGGACGCGTAAGTGGCTGAGGAGGGATTATACTCCAGCTTCATGACGCCGGAAGCGCGCGTCACCTTGTCATCATAGACGAAGATCTGATTACGCGACGCTGCGGAATAGCCGTTGGTATCCTTGATGTCATTGTAATCGACCTGTGAGTTCGAACCGTTCTTGTAGATGAGATAGCTGTTATCCACAGCGCCCGGCTTCTGATCGTAATTGCTCGAATAATAGCGGGCGAAGGAGCCCGACATCACGATGCCCCAGTCCTTGTTGGCGCCGAACACGGTGCTGAAGGTAGCATCGGCGCGAACGTTCTGCCCCTGCTCGAGGTCTGCCGCGCCGGCTGTCGAATTGTCACCCACCGACGCTCGCACCGCCAGCGAAGTCTCATCGGTATCGAAGGCACTGGCCGTGATCAGGTTCAGCTGGCCGCTGAGCGCATGCGGATCGAGATTCGCGGTAATCGTCTTGATCGCATCCACCCGGCTGACGAAGGATGGCGGCAGCAGTTCAATACGCGCGCCGCGGCTGTCGGACGAGGTAGTCGCGAGCGGCAGACCATCGATAGTCACCTGATTGTAGCTGGAGCCGATACCGCGGATCATCACGCTTTCCGCCAGATCGGGCGAACGGTCATCGGCAGTCGCAAAATCGGGTACCAGCGCCAGGCCAGGGATGCGTTGCGCAACCTGTGCGATGGTCAGGTCAGGCAGCAGCCCCGCCTGATCCTGCGCAATGGAGTCCGTAATGCCGGTGGCCTTGCGCTTGGCTTCAATCGCAGCGGCGTTTGACGTGCGATAGCCCGACACTATGATGGCATCGCCATGATCGACCGATGCCTCCTCCGTTTCGGTCTGGGCCATGGCCGTGCCGTGCCCAAGGCAGGCGACCATCGCGGTTGTGGCGATCGCACAATACAGGCGGGAGATGCGCTTCATAAATACACTGGTCCTGTTGCTTGAAGTTCAATTGGGGTGAGAAAGGCGGTTTTCAGGACGCCGCAGGAGTGCAGCGGAAACTCTTCAGCCCTGTGCGGGCGAGATAGGATTTGAGCTGGATAGGGTTATCCGTCTGGATGGCGTCCACGCCCCGGGCGATCAGCGCGCCCCACACGCCGTCCGGATCTTCCAGCGCATGGTCATCGTCATAGGCGCGCCCCGCCAGGCTGTTTACCCAGTACCGGGCGCAACGGGGCTGGATTATGGGCGTCATGACGGGCGTGAAGGCCCGGCTCTTCACATCGATCTCATAGCTGACCGGTCGGATCGGATCGTAGGAGGCCAGAATGCCGGCGGGATCATCCGCGATATTCGGCTCACGCAGGATAGACTGGAAGCGAACCTGAGACACCCATGGTGCCACCTGCCTTATGTCGTCCAGCGGCGCTTCTGCCTTGAACAGCACCTGCTCGCGGTCACCTGCGCGATCAATCAGGCCCAGTACTTCGTCCGTCACCGCGATCTTGGCGTCGACATTGATAAGGATGCGCCCCTTGGCCACGCGCAACGCATCTTCGAAACGAGGAATCCGGCGGTCAGTAAGCGCCGAGCCGCGCCCCTGCTCTTGCCGTAGGCGCAGCCGGCTGACTTCGGCCCAATCCATATCCTCGACCCGGCCGGAGCCATCGGTCATCCGATCTACGGTGGCGTCGTGCATCAGCACCAATTGCCCGTCACTCGTCGCCCGAACGTCGATTTCGACCATGTCGATGCCGGCTGCGATGCAGGCCTCGATCGCCTCAAGGCTGTTTTCGGAGGTCCCTCTCCAGCATGCCCGATGCGCAACCACCATGATGAAGCCGTCCGGCCCGGCAAGGCGGCGCTCCAACTCGGCGGCCCGGCTGGAGGCCGCGTTGACATCGCTCGCCATGCTCGACGCAGGAACAAGGGTGATGGCGATGGCGGAAAGTACATTTCCGACAATTGAGATAGTTCTTATCTCATGCTTTTTCGACTGAATGCGCCTTTTAAGGATTTGTCGCGCGCAGAAGAAAATTGACCTGACGCATCCACGGTATTTCACAACGTATCCCTCAATCGCGAGCCGCTGTTCTTGCAGTCTCGACACAAGGACGCTGCGTGGGAAAAAATCTGACAGGCGCTCAGAAAAAAAAAGCAAGGGCATGCCATTTGGACAGATCGGTGCTGTCAGTCGGATGGCAACTTGTCTCCGAACGGCGCAGCTAGGGCGAGATCAGGATACGTCAGGCGATGAGTGCCCGCCACTCGACCAGGGCGGCCGAACGGCGTTCCTTTTAGACTTGGCGATCGGCGAGGTGTGACGTGCCCCGTGATTTTCCTCCAGATGTGATTAGAGGCGGCCACTTGCCTAGCCGAAAGTTCATTACGCGCGTGAGGCCATAATTTCGCCTGATCGCCGCTAATGTAAGCCGAACCTCGCCATGATTTCAGCCACAGTTTATGCGCTGACTTGAAGCGAATCCGCCAAACTTCTGCGAACGATAAATCCGCCGAAAAGCCCGAGAATCCTCAGGCCTTTGTCGTTCATCTGAGTTCGGGAAAGTCCGCGAAAAAGCGGCGACTGGCGGTGCTGTCAGTCGAATGGCAACTTGTCTCCGAACGGCGCAGCTAGGGCGAGACCATCGTTACGTCAGGCCAAACCAGCAGATTATCGCCGGTCCTCGGTCATGCGACAGTTCAGTGAAGCACCGACCTCTATCGGCTGCCCACGCGTCACCGAAAAGTGTGGCGCATTTGCGTGGCATCCGAGGGAATATCTCCATGGTCCGCCACGAAGCGTACCGCCGCGAAACTGTGTGGCACCTTTGCGCTGCCGCTGTAGAGTTCGTGATGCGGCGCGGCTTCGGCAAAGGCCGATGCGAGGCAGAAAAGATTCGCGTTCGGCGTGTCGAGGTCGCCAAGCGGACAGGTTGCCAGTTCGGCCAGCATCAGCTCCAGCCGCGGCATGACCGCGTCATGAAAGGCGGCGAAGTCCTCCGCCGAGGCGGACCAGCGGATCGCGTTACGCTCATTCTCGGTGGGGCGTGCCCACTTGGCGGCCATCCCGGCCAGATCGGCAAAGGCTTCGGGAAGAATAGGCGTGCTCGTCATTGGCGTTCTCCTCAGGCCTGCAGATAACTGTCGAGCGTGCGCGCGGCGTGCCGGATCAGGAATTCCTGGTCCATGAGCTGCATGTCGTCGATCGCACCGGAACGGATTCCGGTGAATGTGTCTTCCATCGTGGCGGTATCTTCCAGCCAGGCATTGCGGTGCAGCGCATTGACATGGAACTGCGCCACGCGCTCCGCCGCGTTGCGCGCCGGGCGAAAGTAATTGATCCCTTCCCAGAGCGTACGGCCGTGGTCCAGCGGCCAGAACTGGTGGGTGAAATAGGCCATGCCCGGATAGCCGCAGCCCGACGCGAGATGAATCAGCAGATTGGGGAAGATGTTCGGCAGCTCGAACTGGAAGTCCGCGCGGCCCGTGGGGTTGATGCCCGGCGGAACGAGGTCCGGACGCGGTCCGTGCTCGCCATCTGCATAGAGGTATTTGGCAAAAGCCGCCGTCGCCTCGGCCGCTTCCATGCCGAGGCCGTAAATGGCCGATGAGGCGTGCGGGCCGATAAGTTTGAAGTCGCTATGCTCGATCCCCCTGAAACCGGGCAGGGAACCGGCGTGAATGGTGGGCACGTGATAGCCTTCCGAGAAGGCATAGAGCGCGACCTTCCAATTGCATTCCAGCACGGTGTGATAACGGAACGCCGTGGTCGCCTCGGCATAGGGATAGCCGGCGAAAAGCTTGCCGAAATCGCCCAGGTACTCTTCCAGCGTCTGTTCGGGCGGATTCGCCAGATTGATGAAGATAAAGCCCTGCCAGATGTCGCAGGCAATCTCGCGCAGGCCAAGGCAGGCCTTGTCGAGCGTTCCGAAATTGTCCTCCAGCGGCACGGAGCGCAGCGGGCCATCCGTGCCGAACACCCATCCGTGGAAACGGCAGGTCACGACATTGGCCCGGGCATTGCCGAAAGTCTCGAATTCGCTGGTCGGCACCACCTTGTTGCCACGATGGGTGCAGACATTGTGGAAGGCGCGGACCTTGCCGTCCTTCCCCCGGACGATGAGCACGGACGTATCGAGGACCGGCAGTTCCTTGACCTTATAGTCGCCCTTGTTCGGGATCTCCCAGTCGGTCGCCACTTTCAGCCAGGTGCGCTTGAAGATTTTCTCCCGCTCCAGCTCATAGATTTCCGGATTGCGGATGGCGTCCACCGAAATGGGGTCTACGCCCAGTTCCCGGCGGATATCCGCGACCGAACGCCTAAGATGACTGAATTTCTCGGCTCCCGGCTTCAGGCTGGCGCTAGCGGCATCGCTCATGTCAGAATCTCCTGGTCATTGTGTTTATCGGCCCGCCGGATCACGCATCGGCAAGCGTTGGGGGCTTGGCGTTCCAGCCGCCCGGATAATGGGAAATGAGATCGGCCTTCAGTTCCAGCCGGGCAAAGCACCAGCGATCTTCGGCCAGAACGGTATTTGCCAGGTACCGTCCACCAATCCAGTAGGCCTTGCCACTGGACGCCGTGGCGACTTCCCAGAGATAGAAATCCACGGTGGCAGATTGCATGTCCACCGCCAATTCCACGCGTGGCGAGACCAGATAGTGCAAGGTCCAGCGAAAACCCGCTTCGGCATTTCCGGCAACACCATCGGCAATCGCGTCGCCACCACGCAGATGTCCATATCGGTCGATCAGAAACTCCGCATCGTCGGTGAATAATGGGCGCAAGGCTTCCGCAGAGGGGCCGGCGTCGAAGGCCCGCCCGAGTTCGGCGATCAGATCATCAATCGCGCGCAGGGCTTCCAGCCTGCGGATTCGGCTTTCGAGTTCGGTTCCGGACATGGCGGAAGTTCTTTCCCTTGGGGAGAACGGGGCGCCCGTCATGCGGCAAGCGCCCCGCCACTTGGTCAGAACGCGTATTTGGCGCTCAGATACCATTCGCGCGGACGGCCATAGACACCCTCGATGACCCCAGCGAAGGAGTCGGAATAGCCCGAACCGAGATAGACCTCCTTCGTCAGGTTTTTCACTCCGAGGGCCACGCTCCACTTCTCGCTTTCGTCGCGATAGGTCACCGAGGCGTTGAGCAGGTGATAGCCATCCTGCACCAGTTCCGGCGTGTTCACAGCGTCGTTGTAAACCGTGGAGCGGTAGGACCAGTCGACACGCGGGGTGAAGCTGCCCAGCCCCTGTGCCTCGATCTTGTAGGACACACCTGCGCTCAGGGTCCATTCGGGCGCGTTCTGCAACTTGGTGTCCGTCGTGACGCCTGCAGTCAGGGCGCGAATGTCGACCTCGCGATATTCGGCATCGAGATAACCCATGCCGGCTTCGATCTGGAGGCCAAAAATCGGCTGGGCAGTCAGTTCGAGCTCGACGCCCCTGATCCGCGCCTTGGCGGCATTCTGAATGATCGGCGCAAAACCCAGCGTCGGGTCATTCACGGTGATCTGGAGATTGTCGTAATCGTTCTGGAACACCGCCCCGTTCAAGCGAAGGCGGCGATCGAACAGGTCCGACTTGAAGCCGATTTCATAGGTCTTGCTGGTTTCCGGCTCAAAGGACGGAATGAACGAGAAGGGCGGGAAAACGCGCTGAGTGAAGCCGCCGCCCTTGAAGCCCTGCGAGAAGGAAACATAGGTCAGAAGTTCCGGGCTGAAGCGATAGGAAAGGCTGACCATCGGCGTCCATGCGCGATCCGCGATCTTGGCGGTCTGACCCAGCGGCCCCATCAGCGGGTCCCCATCTTCCAGGCCCGACCCGTCAGGATTGTATGGCGCGCCGGTAAGGAAGCCGGCTTCCACGACATACTGGTTCTGGTTGTTGAAGCTCTTCTTGTCCTCGGTCCAGCGCAGACCGCCGGTGAGGTTGAGATCCGGCACGATCTCCCAGGTCGCCTGCCCGAAGAAGGCCAGGCTTTCACCGTCCAGCACCGCGCCGCTCATGAACACGGCATCGACGATGTTCACCAGATCCCGGTGGTTGCCGCTTTCGCTGGAGTAATAGCCGCCCAGCACCCAGTTGACTCGGCCATCGGCGAAATCGCCCAGCAGCTGCAGTTCCTGTGAGAACTGGTCCTGCTTCCAGGAGCTGTTGGTTTCGACGATCGTCGCCGGGCTATGGTCGGAATCGCGGGTCCAGAAGCCGGTTACTTCACGATACGCGGTGATCGACTTGATCGAGATCGCGTCAGATACCTGCCACTCCATCGTGGCCGAAGCCCCCCATATGTCGACATTGGAAGCCGATTGATATTTGTCCGGATTTCCGTTGGTGAAGACGTCGGAGACGGACGTGAAAGTGCCGCCATGGCGATAGGGGCCCATGACCCACTGGCTGTTGAAGCAGTTCTGGTTGGTCAGCCGGGCCGGGTTGCTCGTATCGGTGCAGATACCAGCCGCGCCAGAATATAGCGCGTTCCATACCGAGGGAGCCGGAGCCGTTTCGTCGATCTTGATAGCCACGTTCGGCGCGGAATTTTCCCGCGTGCGCGAACCGTCGATCGACAGGTCGATCGTGAAATCGCTCGAAGGTTCCAGCCTTAGGGCGAAGCGCCCGCCAAGCTGGTCCGTGTCGCCGAGATCCGGCGCGCCGTCCACCATACCTTTCACATAGCCATCGCGCTGGTGGATGAAGCCGGCAACACTGGAGTAGATGCCGTCTGCCAGCGGAAGATTGAGCGAAGCCTTGCCCTGAAAACGACCAAAGCTGCCGGTGGTCAGCTCGATCGAGCCGGCCAGCTCATCGTCCGGCTTCTTGGTCACGACGCTGACGGCCCCGCCGATGGTGTTGCGGCCGAAGAGCGTGCCCTGCGGCCCGCGCAGCACTTCGATCCGCTCGACATCCAGCACGTCCAGCACATTGCCCACTCCGCGCGAGATATAGACGCCGTCCAGGTAAAGTCCGACGCCCGGATCAGCCGAGAGCTGGTAGTCATTCTGACCGATGCCGCGGATGAAGATGGCTGCGGTGGCATTGCTGGCCGAAACCGGCACAGAGCTGTTGAACTTCACATTGGGCGTGAAGTCACCGATCTGGGTGACATTGTCGATCCCCCTCGCCTCAAGGCCGGCAGAGGTCACTGCGGAAATGGCGATCGGCGTATCCTGCAGCGACTCTTCGCGACGGCGCGCGGTAACCGTGATGGCTTCGACGCCCACATTGTCCTGCTCGGCTTGCGCGTCCTCCTGCGCTTGGGCTGGCGCAACAGGAATGGCCAAAGCTGCCAGCGACGCGCCAAGGCAAAGACCCCATTGCGCAAGCCGGCCGATCGGGCGGGCATGCGCCGCCCGGCTTACGGCCCCGAAATCAACAAACTGAACTCCCCGATGTGTCATCATATTCTCCTGTTGCCTGAGCTTGTTTTCCAAGCACCACGCCCCTCACTGCGCCCCGGCCGCCCAGGATATCGTCGGCAATTTCTGCCTGATTGATGTGTTGACGCACCACGGCCAAGTAACGGTTCCTGCATCCCCCGTATCGGCCTGGGTCCGCTAGCCTCTGACCGCTGCAAGCGACACAAAACTGCCATGGAATGAAAATGGGCCAGCGTTTCCCGCCGGTTGGATCGGCAAGCCGGAACGGTTTGCGATTGCGCGCAGCGCACCGAGAATTCTGATGTTTTCAAGGGATTGGCCGGCGACGCAGGCCGATGGGCACGCGGCGCATGAAGCGGATGATCACAGCGCACCCTCCGGCAGCGGCGGGCCGCCGGAGGAGGTCAGATCAATGGATCCGCTTAAGCGTCTCTGACGGACGCTCTCCAAACCAGTCCTGATAGTCGCGCGCGAATTTGGAAAGGTGGGTAAACCCGCATTGGAGCGCCACCTCGGTTACCGAGAGGCCGTAATCCGCCGCATGCTCCAACTGCTCGCGGGCAAGTGAGAGCCTGCGCAGTTTCAGATATTTCATCGGAGTCGTGTCACGGAACCTGCGGAAACCGGCATGAAGGGAGCGGGCCGAAACTCCCGACACTGCAATCATCTCATCCAGCGTGATCGGGTCGGTAATGTTGTGATGGATGAACTCTTCCACCCGCCGCACATAATAGGGTGCCGGGGATGAGAGCGGCGCATTGAACAATTCGCTGTGATTGTGCGGCACGGCCGTCAGCAGCAAGCGCTGCAAGGTCCGTTCAAGGGAGCCAGCCGCACGCCCGCGGGTAAAGGCCGACGAGCCGCAATCCAGATCGTCGCAGATCGCCCGGATCAGCTGGACGAAACTGGCCGCCGCGCCCTTGAGGGGGAGCGGATGGGGGTGGAAATGCAGGTCTCCCGGACGGAAGCCGAGTTCCTGCTTCAGGGCTCCCTCCAACCCTTCCTTGGAGAGCTTCACGGTAAAATGCTTGTAGCCTTCGCCAAAGGTCTGCCGCACCTTCACATCGGGGTCCAGGACGCACATCTCCCCGGGCCGGAGCGCGAAACTGTTCTGCCCCTGGCTGATCTCCGCCACGCCGCTCAGCGAGAACTGCACGAGGAAGAGGTCCGCCATCGGCGGAATATTGACCACGACCCGCCCGTAGGGATTGCCATAATCGGTGGCATTGAAGCTGATCGATTCCAGCGAGGCATGATGATGGCGAAAATCAATCGGCGGATTGCCACCTTCTATGAACAGGTCATGCGGACAGAACATCCTGCTCATATGGTGATGCACAACATCGATATCCCGCGTGTGAAGGCGGGACATGCTCGGCAACGGCAACTCCGTGCCGTCCCAGAACCTGCGTGTTTCTGCCTGGATCATCATGGCTTGAGTTCCCGTACCAAAATCCTTTCCTCTCACGCGACCGCGAATATCCCGTCCGCGACGCACTCGGGCGCCTCATAACTGCGCTTGCTGTGCGTCAGCCGCAGATCGAGCATCATCTCGCATGTCTTGAGCCCGACCAGCCCCGGATTGAGGACCGGCACGGAAAGGCGGCTTTCCAGGAAGGCATGCGACTGGTGCATGGTGGTCGAGCCAAGGATGAGGACATCGGCCCCATCTTCTTCCACGGCACGTTGCGCCGCTTCCAGCAGCAGAGGGAACACGCTGTCCTCCTTGCCTGCCAGCAGCTCAGCCGTATCGGGGCGAACACCGATTGTGCGAATGGAAGCCAGCCGGTGGCCGAGTCCCTGTTCGTGCAGGGCTTTTTCATAGAGCCAGCGCCAGCGGTCCCACATACTCAGAATCGAGAACTTCTTCCCGAGCTGGCAGGCAAGATGGTAGGTCGGCTGAGCCGTCCCCACTACGGGAATCGAGAGACGTGAACGCAGCGCCGTCACGCCGGAGTCGCTCATCGAATTGATGCACACCGCCGAGAAGCCTTCCTCCTCCGCGCGTGCACCGGCCTCAAGGCAATAGGCATCGGCTATCGCCCCTTCGTAGAGCGAATCCAGTGCCCGTCCGCCGCGCGCGGCGCAGGCAAATTCGACGGAAACATCGGGCCGCCGCAGGCCGGGAGGTATCTGGCCGGCGAAAGCCTCCAGCGCCTCGGCCGGGACCGGCACAGGTATGATTATTTTGATACGTTGCGTCATACAATTCCCCAGGAAAGTATTGCGCGGCTGTCGCGACACCGTAATCAAAAAAAGTTAGCGCTACCCCCGAAATACTGCATCAGGCTGTCGGCTGTGCGGGCGCTTGTCCAATACCTATTGGCCAGAAAGTAATACCTTTTGAGTATGGCTTGCCCCGCCCCTATATTCCGCGCTCAGCGGTCAGATCCTGCAGGAAAAGGATAGTCAGCGCAGCCCGCAAAGAGGCAGCCTCTCCCGGCAACCGAGACGGAGAGAGCCCCAGTGAGCGCAAGCCTGCCAGAAGGTTTCGAAGACCTGCTTCCTTTCATTGACTGGGCGCGTCCGACAGAGATGGAGCGCAACGCCAAGCGCTGGTCTGCCTCGCTTGAGGAAAGCCGCGCATTCTATGACACGATGATCGCACGTGGCCCGGCTGCACTCCAATATCTGGGGCGATTCGAACTGAAGGACATCGCTGGGGCTGACCGCGCCCTGCTCGATATGTGCCTTGCCCTCGCCGAATGTTCGGCCACGATCGAGATGTATGGCGAGCCGCAGCCCAAATACGTCTTCCCGATCCAACGTTTCGTGCCAACCCATGACGCCTGGCCGCTGGCCTGAGCGGGAGACCAGCCATGACCACTCCACCCTGCCGCTTCATGGACCAATATCCCGAGGAAGGGCGCGGCCCGATCCCCGTCGAGCGTTATACCTCGCCTGAATATTTCGAGAAGGAGCGTCAGGCCGTCTTCCGTCGCAAATGGCTGAATGTCGGCAACATCCTTCAGGCTCCCAAGCCGGGCGACTATTTCGTTGTCGACCTCGAGATCCTCAAGACCTCACTGCTCATCATGCATGGCAAGGACGGGAAGATCCGCGCCTTCCACAATATGTGCTCCCATCGCGGCGCGCCCTTGGCCTGGGACAAGCAGGGCTCTTGCCGTGGTTATCTGGCGTGCCGCTTCCACGGCTGGGTCTACGACACCGCCGGCAAGCTGGTGAAAGTCACCGATGCAGAAAACTTCCCGAGCGTGGATGCCGAAAAGAACGGCCTGACGGGCGTGCATTGCGATGTCTGGGAAAGCTTCATCTTCGTCAACATGGCGCCGGAGCCCGAAGAGACACTGGCGGAATTCCTGGCGCCGGTATCGGAAGAGATCGGCCGCTTCGATTTCAGCGGCTTCACTCCGGCATTTTCCTATCGCATCGACGAGCAGGTCAACTGGAAGACGCTGCAGGAAGCCCAGCTCGAAGGCTGGCACCTGCCCTATCTGCACGAAAAGACGCTGGCCCGCGCCGTCAAGGTGGATGGCCAGCAATACCGCCATGCGGGCATCGAACTCCACGGCTTGCACGGCGTGCTCGGCTCGCCTCCGCCGGACAGTTTCACACCCCCGCCCACGGCCGAACTGGCCAGCCGGTTCGGCACCGGGACGGTGCAGGCTTTCGGAGCGAAGATGGAGAATGAGGGCGAAGGCTATCGCTTCCGCGGGTCTTTCGACTTCTGGCACATTTTCCCCAATTTCTTCGTCGGCCTGCTGAACGGCCTCTATTTCACCTTCAATATCTGGCCGGTCGCGGTCGATCGCAGCGTGTGGGAAATCAAGGGCTATTACCCGCCGGTCCGCACGGCAGGCGAATTGTTCGCCCGCGAATATTCCAAGGTCGGACTGCGCGATCCAATGATGGAAGATTGCTTCACCCATGAACTGATCTGCGCCCAGCTGAAATCCGGCGCGAAGGACGCAATCCACTTTCAGGATGAGGAACTGCTCGCTAGGCATCTCGGAAATGGGGTGGACCTGTGCGTGCAGGGCCTCGCCTGACGGCGGCCGCGGACTTCGATGCAGAGGGGCCCCATGGAACCGATATCCCATGCCGATGTGGTGATCGTCGGCGCCGGCCATGCTGGCGCCGAACTGGCCCTGGCTCTACGCAAGAAGGGTTTTGGCGGCTCCATCCTGATGATCGGCGCGGAGAGTGCGTTGCCCTATCAGCGCCCCCCCCTGTCCAAGGACTATCTGCTCGACAAGATCGGACGCGAACGCCTGACCCTGCGGCCTGACGAATTCTGGCAGGAAGCGGGCATATATCTGGAGATCGGCAGCACGGTCAACGCGCTGGACGCGGCTGCAAGCCAGTTGACAATGGACGATGGGCGCACCGTGAGCTTCAACTGGTGCGTTCTCGCCACGGGGGGAAGGGCACGGCGGCTTTCCTGCCCGGGGGCGGACCTTGCCGGCATCCATACGCTGCGCACGCTGGCCGACGTCGACCGCATCCGCGCGGAACTTGACCACGCAAGCGCTGTGGCCGTCATCGGCGCCGGCTTCATCGGGCTGGAATTCGCCGCTGTCGCGCGCATTCTGGGGAAGGCGGTCACAATCGTCGAGACCCAGCCTCGCGTGCTGTCGCGCGCGACATCCCCCCTGGTTTCGGCCTTTTTCGAGAAAGAGCACCGCCGCCACGGAGTCCAGTTCCAGTTCGGCCGCGGCGTCACCGCCTGTGAAGGCGATGGCCGGATCAGTGCCGTCGTTCTGGATGACGGCACCTGGATCGCAGCGGACATGGCTATCGTCGGGATCGGGATCGATGCCGAGTCCTCGCTAGCCCAAGCTGCAGGGCTTGCCTGCAACAATGGCGTGCTGGTGGATGAGTCCTTTCGCACATCCGCGCCGAACATACTCGCTATTGGCGACTGTGCGCGCCACCCCAATCCCTTCGCGGGCGGGTTGTGGCGGCTGGAATCGGTACAGCACGCCCAGGATTCCGCGGCCAATGCCGCCGATACGATCATGGGCCATCCCGCACCCTACCGGAGCGTTCCGACCTTCTGGTCCGACCAGTATGATCTAAGACTTCAAACGGCAGGATTGAGCAAGGATGCGGATGACATCCTGGTCCGCGGCGACCCCGATCAAGGACCGTTTTCGGCGATCTATCTAAGTGAAGGCCGGGTGATCGCCATCGATGCTGTCAATTCGACGCGAGACTTCATGGCTGCCCGCAAGCTTATCAGCGAAGGCTCGCGCCCCGATCCGGCCAAGCTGGCCGACAGCAGCCTGCCGCTGAGGGCGCTGGCCTAGCCATGGGCTTCGCCCCTCCTCTGATGCAGTTCGCAACTGATGGTGATCAGCCTTTCCAGTTCGCGCGACACGTCGCCCAGTCGATGGATCATCATGATGGGAGACTGGGCGGCCGTGTCCGAGATGGGCAGGTAAACGACATCGTCCCTCCGCAGGCGCTGGACCGATTCAGGGACAAGGCACAGCCCCGCATTTGCCGCAACCAGACCTATCGCAGTCTGCAATTCATGCACTTCCATCACGGAATGTGGCTGCAACCCAAGGTCGTGAAAAGTTCCAAGGACGTGGTCGGCATAGCTGGGGCGCGCCGGACGCGGATAGACGATCAACTGCTCCGCTGCGATCTCGGACAGCCTGACCGGCCTGCCCGCCTCAGCGAGAGCGTGATCGACCGGAACCACGGCAACCAGTTTCTCTTCCGCCAGGACGAGTCTGCGGATCGCCGGATCCTCCACCCGCAAACGGCCAAACCCGACGTCGATGCGCCCTTCCTTGAGCGCCGTGATCTGCTCCACCGTCGAGCACTCGAGCAGCGACACCTCTACATGCGCGAGGCCGTCACGGAAACGTCGGATCACCTTGGGCAGCAAGCCATACAGCGTCGATCCCACGAAGCCGATCACGAACCGGCGATGGTCCACACCGCCAATCTTGCGCATCATCCATTGCAGTTGCTCCATGCCCGCAAGAACCTGAACGGCGTGTTCGTAGAACAGGCGCCCCGCTTCGGTCAGCCTGACGGGCCGGACATCGCGATCGAACAGTTCGACACCCACTTCCTCTTCCAGCTGGCGGACCTGCCGGCTCAGCGGCGGCTGGGCGATGTTGAGCTTTTCGGCCGCCTTGGTGAAGTTGCGTTCATTGGCGACCGTGACGAAATAGCGAAGTTGGCGAATATCCATATGATACCCTTGCAGTATTTTACGGGACCAAGACAGTCTTGGGCATGCCCGCCAAGGAAACATAGGAATTCCTCGCTTTCAATCTGCAAAATGGGGAATCCGTGTCCATAACCATAAAAAATATCGATACCTGCATTGTCGATATCCCAACAATCCGGCCGCACGTTCTGTCAATGGCATCGATCAACAGACAGGTGATGATGCTGGTCTTCGTCACCTGTTCCGACGGCATTGTCGGGGTTGGCGAAGGGGCAACCATCGGCGGTCTGAGCTATGGCGAGGAAAGCCCGGAAGGGATGAAGCTCGCGATCGATCTCTACTGTAGTCCGCTGCTGCTCGGCCAGGATGCACTGAGGGCAAATGCCGCCATGGCGCGCGTACGCCAGCATGTCGTCGGCAATCATTTTGCCAAGAATGCGCTGGAGACCGCCCTATTGGATGCCATGGCCCGGCGCACAGGGCTTCCGCTTTCGGAATTGCTCGGCAGCCGCGTGCGGAACACTCTGCCCGTCCTGTGGACGCTGGCGAGCGGCGATACCGCTCGCGATATCGGTGAAGCCGAAGAGATGATTTCGGCAAGGCGTCACAAAGCCTTCAAGCTCAAGATCGGCAAGCGCTCCCTGGCAGAAGATGTCGCACATGCCGCCGCGATCAAGCGAGCGCTGGGCGAAGCCGCTTCCGTGCGGGTGGACGTCAACCAGGCATGGGACGAGCATACCGCGTCGCGCGGGGTGCGGATGCTCGCCGATGCCGGGATAGATCTGATCGAACAGCCCCTGCCCTTGGGCAATCGCGAGGGCCTGCGCCGCCTGACGCGCAATTCGCCGGTTGCGGTCATGGCCGACGAAGTGCTGCAAGGCCCGGGCGATGCCCTCGACATCGCTTGCAGGGGCGGTGCCCATGTCTTTTCCGTGAAGCCCGCACAGGCGGGAGGACTGTTCGCCGCCGGCCGCATCGCCGCCATCGCGGCGGCCGGCCATATCGGCGTCTATGGGGGCACCATGCTGGAAGGCAGCATCGGCACGATGGCCTCTGCCCAGCTCTTTTCCACTTTCGACCGGCTCGAATGGGGCACCGAGCTGTTCGGCCCGCTGCTGCAGACCGAAACCATCCTGGCCACTCCGATCGAATATCGCGATTTCTCGCTCATCCTGCCTGACAGGCCGGGCCTTGGCGTAATGCTCGACACGGACAAGGTCCGCCATTTCCTTCGCGAAGGGAGCGGCAAACTCCCCGCCAGCCTCACAATGATGGAGACTGCCTGATGCTGTTCATGGTGCGCATGGACGTTCACGTCCCACTCGATTTCGACAAGGCCGCCTTCGAGGAACTGAAGGCCACGGAAAAAGCCCGGGCCGAAGATCTGCAACGCGCGGGCAAATGGCGTCATTTATGGCGGATCGCGGGGCAATACGCCAACGTCAGCATCTTCGACGTCGCCGATGCGGGCGAGTTGCACGACATCATGACGAGCCTGCCGCTCTTTCCCTTCATGACCACGGAAGTGACCGCGCTGTGTCGCCATCCTTCCGCCATCGCCGAATAGCCTGTCTTTAAAAATGGAGGATGCCATGCCTGACATTGTCGGCTCGCCTGAAGTGCAAGACCTGCTCAACCGCGCCAGCGGGATGAACGAAACCGGCGGAAATCCCCGGCTCAAGTCCATCCTGCGCGACGTGCTGGAAGGGCTGATGGCCACGATCCAGAAGCACGACATTTCCGAAGACGAATTCTGGACCGCGGCGCGCTTCCTGCAGGAAGGCGCGGACGAATTCGGCCTGATCGCACCGGGCGTCGGGCTGGAGCACTTCCTAGACCTCTACATGGACGCCAAGGACGCGGAAGCGGGCCGCAGCGGCGGAACGCCCCGTACTATCGAAGGGCCGCTCTATGTGGCGGGCGCACCGGTGGTTGACGGTGACCTGAGCCGCACGAACACTGTCCATCTGACGACTGACCCAGACGACACGGACACGCTGAGCATGTCCGGAACCGTGACCGGTCCGCATGGCGAGCCGGTGGAAGATGTGACCCTTCATGTGTGGCACGCCAATTCCAAGGGCTTCTATTCGCACTTCGACCCCACCGGAGAGCAATCACCCTTCAACAATCGGCGGCGGATCAAACTGGGGCCGGACGGGCGCTATGCCTTCACCTCGAAGATGCCCTGTGGCTATTCCTGCCCGCCGGGCGGTCCGACCGAAAAGCTTATGCAACTGCTCGGCCGCCACGGCGATCGCCCGGCCCATGTGCATTTCTTCATCGAGGCGCCCGGCTATCGCACGCTGACCACGCAGATCAATTTCGGCGACGACCCCCACGCGAAAGACGATTTCGCCTTCGGCACGCGCGAAGGCCTGTTGCCGGTGCCCGATCGCAGCAGCGCGGGCGAGGCGGTCATCGCGTTCGATTTCCACCTGCAGCGCGCCCTGTCGCCCGAAGACGAGGTCCTCTCTGAAAGGCCGCGAACCGCTGCATGAACAAGATCTTCCCCACACCGGCAGCAGCCCTGGAAGGGCTGCTGTTCGATGGCATGACCATCATGTCCGGCGGGTTCGGGCTTTCAGGCAATCCTGAAAGCCTGATCCCCGAAATTCGCGCCGCCGGGGTCCGCAATCTGACCGTCATTTCCAACAATGCCGGGGCCGATGGTTTCGGCCTGTGGATGCTGCTGGAAAGCCGCCAGATCGCCAAGATGATCTCCTCCTATGTCGGGGAGAACAAGCTGTTCGAGCAACAGTATCTATCCGGCGAGCTGGAACTGGAGCTGACGCCCCAGGGTACTCTGGCGGAGCGCATTCGTGCCGGTGGCGCAGGCATTCCTGCCTTCTACACCCGCACGGGCGTGGGCACGATCGTGGCCGAAGGGAAGCCCGTGGAGACATTCGATGGGCACGACTATGTGCGTGAGACATGGCTGCGAGCGGACCTCGCGATCGTCAAGGCATGGCGGGCGGATCCGGAAGGCAATCTGCAGTTCCGCAAGACAGCCCGCAACTTCAACCCCAACATGGCGAGTGCCGGCAAGATGACCGTGGCTGAAGTGGAAGAGATGGTGCCCGCGGGCACCATCGACCCGGACCACGTCCATACGCCCGGCATTTATGTGGACCGCATCGTGCTCTCCACCATCAATGAAAAGCGGATCGAGAAAATGACGACGCGTCAGCGCGAGGTGGCCTGATGCCCCAGGAAAACATGGGCTGGACCCGAGACGAGATGGCGGCCCGCGCCGCGTGCGAGCTGCACGACGGCTATTACGTCAATTTGGGCATCGGCATCCCCACGCTGGTGGCGAACCACATTCCGGAAGGGATGCATGTGACGTTGCAATCCGAGAACGGAATGCTCGGCATGGGCCCCTTCCCCTATGAAGACGAAGTCGATCCCGATCTGATCAACGCAGGCAAACAGACCATTACCCAACTGCCGACATCGAGCTTCTTTTCCTCGGCCGACAGCTTCGCGATGATCCGCGGCGGGCATATCGACCTCACCGTGCTGGGTGCGATGGAAGTCTCCGAGCATGGCGACATCGCCAACTGGATGATCCCCGGCAAGATGGTGAAGGGAATGGGCGGCGCGATGGACCTTGTCGCTGGCGTGAAGCGCGTCGTGGTGGTGATGGAACATTGCGCGAAAGACGGTGGCCCCAAGATCCTGCCGGCCTGCACCCTACCGCTGACCGGCAAGGGCGTGGTGGACATGATCATCACCAATCTCGCCGTTTTCGCCTGCGACAAGCAGCACGGGGGGCTGACCCTGCTGGAACTGGCCGATGGCGTGACGCTCGACGAGGTGCGGCAGGCAACGGGTGTGCCCTTTGCGGTGGCAGAAAGGCTGGCAGCATGATCGAGACCTATCTGTGCGATGGCATCCGCACCCCTGTAGGGCGCTACGGCGGCGCACTTTCGGGCTTCCGGCCCGATGATCTTGCGGCGCTGACCATTGGCGAAGTGCTGCGCCGCAACCCAACCCTTTCGCCCGAGGCGATCGACGATATTGTATTGGGCTGTGCCAATCAGGCGGGCGAGGACAATCGCAATGTCGCGCGCATGGCCGGTTTACTCGCAGGCCTGCCCGACAGCGTGGGCGGCATGACGGTGAACCGCCTGTGCGCCTCCGGGCTCGACGCGGTGGGCACTGCCGCCCGCGCCATCAATGCAGGGCAGGCGGACCTTCTCATCGCCGGCGGAGTGGAGAGCATGAGCCGCGCGCCCTATGTACTGGGAAAGAGCCCCACCCCCTTTGGCCGGGCACAGCACATGGAGGATACGACCATTGGCTGGCGCTTCGTCAATCCGGCAATGCGCGCGGTCCATGGCGTCGATTCCATGCCGGAAACCGCGCAAAACCTGGCCGACGCACACGGAATTTCGCGCGAGGATCAGGATCTCTTCGCCCTGCGCAGCCAGCAGCGGGCCGCCGCATCTGAAGATTTCCGGGCGGGAGAAATCCTGCCCGTGAGCGCTGGCAAGCCGGGCAAGGCCATACTGGTCAACCGGGACGAACATCCACGCGAAACTTCGCTCGAAGCGCTGGCGCAATTGCGCCCCATCGCCCGCCCGGACGGCTCGGTGACGGCGGGCAACTCCTCCGGCGTCAATGACGGCGCGGCCGCACTGGTTCTGGCGAGCGGGGAAGCGGCGAAGCGGCACGGCCTCACTCCGCGCGTGCGCCTGTGCGGCATGGCCTCGGCCGGCGTGCCGCCCCGTGTAATGGGCATCGGGCCGGTTCCCGCCACGCGCAAGCTTCTGGACCGTCTGGGCTGGAGCATCGGCTCGGTCGATCTGGTGGAACTGAATGAAGCCTTCGCCGCGCAGGCGCTGGCAGTGCTTCGCAGGCTGGGGCTGCCGGACGATGCCGACCATGTCAATCCGCATGGCGGAGCGATTGCACTGGGCCATCCGCTCGGCATGTCGGGTGCCCGCCTGGTCCTGACGGCCATGCGTGGTCTGGAAGCATCTGGCGGGAAGCGGGCGCTGGTAACAATGTGCGTGGGTGTTGGACAGGGCGTGTCCCTGGCAATGGAGCGAGTAGCATGATGCAAGGCTGGGCACTGATGAGCGATGGCTGTTCGCTGGCCTGGCAAATGACCGGGCCGGAAGACGCCCCGATCCTGCTTCTCTCGAACTCGCTGGGTACCACTCGCGCCATGTGGCAGGCGCAGGTCGGCCCTTTCTCCGCCCACTACCGGGTCTTGCGCTATGACGTACGCGGCCATGGTCAATCCGATGCGCCGGCGGGTGCCTATGGGCTCGACCGACTCGGCCGCGATGCCATCGAATTGCTGGATTCGCTGAAAATCAAACGTGCGCATTTCTGCGGTGTTTCGCTCGGCGGCATGACCGGGCAATGGCTCGGAGTCCACGCACCCGAGCGGATCGACCGGCTCGTACTGGCGAACACGGCCGCCTATATGGGCCCGCCTTCCGCCTGGCAGAGCCGGATCGCCACCGTACTGGCGAACGGCATGTCGGCCATTGCCAACGGCGTATTGGAACGCTGGTTCACACCCGAATATCTGGAGGCCGGCTCAACGGCATTGGACCATCTGCGTCAGGATCTGCTCGCCTGCCCCCCCGCCGGCTATGCAGGCTGTTGCGCAGCCATACGCGATATGGATCTGCGCCCCGTGATCGGACTTGTTTCGCGTCCGGCCCTCGTGATCAGCGGGATGCGCGACCCGGCCACGCCGCCCGAGCACGGGACATTCATTGCGGCGGCCATTGCGGATTCCGTCGAGATACCGCTCGATGCCGCACATCTCTCCAATATCGAACGGGCGCCGGAGTTCAACTCGGCGGTACTGGCCTTCCTCAGTTGAGCTTACGCAGCGTTTCCGAAGGCAGCTCGCCATACATCGCCTTGTATTGCGCGGCGAAGCGGCCGAACTGGTAGAAGCCCCAGCGGCACGCGATAGTCGTCACAGTTTCGCCCGGCTGCGCGGCCAGCAATTCCTGCCGGGCACGCTCCAGTCTGACGGACTTGAGGAAAGCCATCGGCGACGTACCGCGAAAACGGCGGAACCCGTCAAACAGGGTCCGGGCGCTCACGCCGCTGGCTTCCACCAATTGCTCCACGATGATCGGCTGATCGGCATTATCGATAATAAACTGCTCAACCCGGCGCACATGATAGGGTGCGATCTTGCATGGCTGGGGCTTGAGCTGATCGGAATAATTGCTGGGCTGGCTTTCCAGCAGTTTGAGGATGAACAGGGTCTGCAGGTTTTCCACCACGGCTCGGTTGTCGGCATTCCCGGGCGAAGCCAGTTCCATGGCGAGCAAGGACGCATATTGCCAGCAACTCACGACCTCGGGCCGCAGCGGCATATCTTTGGCAAAGCGCAGCTTCTGGCTCAGTGGGCGCCCCATCATCATCATGGCGTGCTGATCAAGCACCGCATTGCTGATCTGAACGACCCGCTGGATGCAATCGGACGACCATCTCATGCGCTGCAATTCGCCGGTATCGACCACTGAAGCGCAACGGCTGTCGCTGTACACGGCCCCGCCAGCGGCGCCAATTTCCGCGGAACCGGAAAGCGGCTGCATCAGCAACAACATATCTTCGTCGCCGATGCCCTCGATCGCGACATCCGCACCATAGCTCATCGCGCCTATGCCGATTTTGCCCAGCCGCCGATGATTGAGCCACGCATTGAGCTGTTCGCCCGAGCGCGCGATCTGGAGATCATGAGGACAGTAGGTCTTGGCGATGTGATCGCGGACTTCACAGAGGTTCCCGGAGGAGAAAGCCATCGAGCCGGACAGGAGCTCAGGCGCGTTCGGCGCCGGGCGGACTGCCTTGGCAGGCGGGATGGTAATGGAACCGCTGGTCAATACGCGTCTCCGTCAATTCGGTATATTGATCCACATCAAATTTCTGGAGTCAAGTGAAGCAACCCAGGCGCAATGACACCTGGAATTTGGCTGCTTTTTTGGGCCAGGGCTGGCAGAAACGGGCGGTTCTCAGCCTTGCAGAAGCGCAGTGATGGGATTGCCCGCCTGCTCCGGGCCCAGGGCAAGATATCCGCCATCGACAGCCATTTCCGAACCGGTCACAAAGCGTGCGCCATCCGAACAGAGGAAGAGCACCGCCCCGGTCAGTTCCCCGGCATCGGCGATCCGCCCGAACATATGGAAAGCGCCGCCCAGCGCATCGACCTTCGCGCGGTCGTCCCCGGTGATCGCTTTCATGACATTCGACCAGGTCCAGCCGGGAGTGACGGCATTGACCCTGACGCCCAGCGCCGCGAACTCCAGCGCCTGGCTGCGGGTGAGTTGGGCCACAGCGGCCTTGATCGCCGGATAGACGAAGCGCCCCGCCTGGGCGCGATGGGCGCTGATGCTGGAGAAATTCACGATCGCGCCCTTGTTCGCGGCCAGTTCGTGACGCAGCTTCTGTGCCAGCATTGCCCCGCCAACCAGCCCGATGTCGAGCGCTTTCAGCCAGTTCTGCCGGCTCGTGGCGATCCCCTCGTCCAGATAGGAGGTGGTCACGTTGATCAGGAAATCCACGCCTCCGAAGGCGTCCTTGGCCCGGGCGATGCAGGCGTCGATTGCCGCATCGCTGGTCACGTCTGTTTCCACGAACAGCCCGAGACCGCCGCAGCCGGCGGCAGCCGCGCTGCCGCCTTCCACGTCGATATCCGCAATCACGGCGCGAGCACCTTGCACCGCGAAGGCCTTGGCCAGTTCCGCGCCGATCAGCGTGGCGCCGCCCGCGATAAGGGCAGTCCGCCCCCGCAGTTCCTCATATCTCGCCATGGCTCAGAAGCCCCACTTGATGCCAAGCGACCATTCGCGCGGACGGGCATACATGTGCTCGTAAAGGCCGAAGGAAGAGCCGTAGATACCGGTCTGCAGATATTCTTCGTCGGTGATGTTCGAGACGGCCGCAGTGACCGTCACATCCGTATCCGCAAAAGTGTAGGCGAGGTTGGCGTTAAACATGCTGTAGCCGGGCTGATAAAGCTCAGGCGAGTTGAGCGCATCCATATAGGAGCCCGAGCGGTAGGACCAGTCGAGGCGCGCCATCAGGTTGGAGCCGTCGGCGAAGTCGAACGATTTGCTGAGCGAGGAACTGATTGTCCATTCGGATACGCGCTCGAACTTCGAATTCAGCGTGATCTCTGTCGCGGCGGGATCGACTTGTGTGAACTTGGGAGCAAGATAGCCAAGGCTTCCCTCAAGGAACCAGCCACCGCCCGGCGCCAGCTTGGCCTCAAGTTCCACCCCCTTGATCTCGGCCGAGGCGGCGTTCTTCGTGACCGGCGCAATGCCGGTGAACACCTGCACCTGCAGATCGTCATACTTGGTGTAGAAGGCCGCGCCATTCAGCGTCAGCATACGGCCGAACAATTGCGCCTTGAAGCCCAGTTCGAAAGCGTCGGCGGTTTCCGAGCCGAACTGAGGGACTTCCGCCTGCGCGGGGAACACACGCTGGACAAAGCCGCCGGTTTTGAAGCCCCGCGAATAGGAGCCATAGAGCAGCACGTCTTCCGCGGCATGCAAGGCCAGATTGACGCTGGGCGTGAAAGAATCCTCGCTGAGAGTAACCTCTTCATAAGGTAGCACGCGTTCGGGTGGCGTATTGGGGCTGGCGGCCAGCAATGCCCCGCCGGTCTTGTCCACCAGGATGACCTGATCCGGCAGGAAGGACTTGTCATCCTTCGTATAGCGCAGGCCCACGGTCAGATCGATCGCATCCACCGGGGTCCAGGTCGCCTGGCCGAAGGCAGCATAGCTGTCGGTGCCGAATTTGCCGCCGGACCGGAAGGTGACCGGCGTGAAGTCCAGGCTGTTGATGTTGTTGCCCGATTCCTTGAAGTAATAGAGCCCCAGCACATATTTCAGCCGCTCATTGTCGGTTGCGCCCAGCATCTGCAATTCTTGGCTGAACTGGCTCTGGGTGAGCAGATCGCCCAGATGCAGGATCGTGAAGGGCGAATGATCGCCGTCGCGGGCATAGTCGCCATGCACTTCGCGATAGGCAGCGATGGACTTGAGCTGCACCGGGCCGAGATTCCAGTCGACGATCGCATGGGCACCCCACAGGTCGTTCTTCGAATATTGCGACGCGGTGCCCGCATCGGCGTGGTTGCCAACGATGAAGCGGTCGCTGAAGCAGGCATCGCCCGCGCCCTGCGGGCTGTAGGGATCGAAGCCGAAGCAATTCGCACCGCCCATCAGGGTCGCGAAATAATTGTGCAACAGCGTGAAATTGTCCGTCGGCGCGTCGAACGGCGGGTTGATGACGTACTGGCCAGCTACCGGGCTACTCCCCGGCGGCAGCATGGGCAGGTTCTCCGGGTTGAACAACGCGGAAGCGTAAGTGACATCCGCCAACACGAAGGCCGGTCCGTTCGAACGGTCGTGCGTCCCCTCGAGGGCCAGGCTGACTGTCAGATCGGGATTGGCTTCCCACCTCAAGTCCAGCCGCCCGGTGAGCGTATCGACATTGCCGAGCATGCGCCCGTCGGCGAGGTGTTCGACATATCCGTCACGATTGAAGGTGGCGAGCGAGATCTTGGAGAACAGATTGTCCGAAAGCGGTACATTGGCCACCAGCTTGCCGTCGATCCGGTTGAAGCTGCCGATCGTCACTTCGAGCCTGCCCGAAGGATCGGCATCGGGTGCCTTGGTGGTGAGGCTCAGCGCCCCGCCGATCGTGTTGCGGCCGAACAGCGTGCCCTGTGGGCCGCGCAGCACTTCCACCCGTTCCACATCGACGAGATCGAGCAGCGCACCGACGGAACGTGCGACGTAAACTCCGTCCACATAGACGCCCACGCCCGGTTCGGTGGTGGGGAGGAATTCCTTCTGGCCAATGCCGCGGATAAAGATAGCAGCGGAACTGCCTGCGCCGCCGAAGCTGGGGTTGTTCTGGAAGGTGAGGTTGGGTGTGAAATTCGCCAGCCCGTCGATTTTCTCGACCCCGCGAGCCTCCAGCGATTCTCCCGAAAAGGCCGAGATGGCCAGAGGAACCGACTGCACCGATTCCTCGCGCTTGCGGGCCGTGACGACAATGGCCGCCGTCAGTGCGTCGGTGCCACTGCTGGCACTGGATGAGCCTCCTTCGGCTTCGTCGGCGTCCACATCCTGCGCGTGAACAGTAGCGGGCAGAGCGACGGAGCAAAACAACATGGTAGCCAGCGCGTAGGTCTTGGCGCGCATATTAAAGCAATTCATAGTAACCCCCCTGATTGGGCCGACATTCAATCCGCCCTTTTCGAGCGGTATTGCGTGCATCACGTCACGGATCGGATTGCGCGCCTATGCAGCGAGTGCGGGGCCTATGCGGCGATTGCACCATTCTGCGCCGGCCGTTTCGGCGCATTCTGGACGGCTCGCGCATATCTGCTGCCGCCGGACAAATGCCGCACTGGTTGAATAGGCGTCCGACAAGGCTTGACCGATGCTCTCCTCTTCAAACAGGGGACAGTCAGCTTTGGTCCAGAAGATAGCGATTATCGGCGCCGGGATTGCAGGTCTGTGCACTGCCAAGACTATGCTTGCGTTGGGATATGATGTGAGACTCTTCGAGAAGGAGAGCGATCTTGGCGGGGTCTGGGCATCGTCCAGGCGCTATCCGGGCCTGACCACGCAAAACCCGCGCGAGACCTATTGCTTCTCGGACTGGCCAATGCCGGCCGATTACCCCGAATGGCCCAACGGCGCGCAGATGCAGGCCTATCTGCAGAGCTATGCCGACCATTTCGAGGTCACGCCGCGCATATGGTTCGACTGCCCCGTAGCGCGCGCCGCGCCCCTTCCCGGCGGCACCGCCTGGGAACTGGAAATTGTGACGCCCGACGGCCCGCAGACGCACCGATATGACTGGCTGATCGTTTGCAACGGCATCTTCTCCATTCCCTCCATCCCCGCCTTCCGCGGCACGGAGGGTTTCCGGGCGGCGGGCGGGCAGGTTCTGCATACCAGCCAGTTCACCCGGCCTTCCGATGCCACGGGCAAGCATGTGCTGGTGGTCGGCTATGGCAAATCGTCCTGCGATGTCGCCAATGCCATCGCACCCGTCAGCGCCAGCACCACCATGGTGGTGCGGCACCTCATCTGGAAGATCCCCAAGCGCATCGGCAACGTGCTGAACTTCAAGCATCTGTTCCTCAACCGCATGGGCGAAGGCCTGTTTCCCTGGATGGAACTGAAGGGGTTCGAAGCCTTCCTCCACGGCCCCGGCCGCTTCATCCGCAACGGAATGCTCGCCTCGGTCCAGGGGATCATCGCGCGCCAACTGCACCTCAAGGACGTCGGCCTGCATCCCCGCACGCCGCTGGAAACCATTGCCCGCAGTACGGTGAGCCTTGTCAGCGACGGGTTCTTCGACAAAGTGGCGGATGGCACGCTAGGCTTCGAGCAGGGCACCGAGATTACCGAACTTGAGCCGGGGAAAGCCCGCCTGTCCAACGGCAAGGTGCTGCCGGCCGATATCGTGATCTGCGGCACCGGCTGGGACCAGCGGGTCGACTTCCTGCCCGAGGACGTGCGCGGCAAGGCCACTGACGCTCTGGGAAATTTCCGTCTCTACCGTTCGATGGTTCCGCTGCGCGTCCCGCGCCTGCTGTTCAACGGCTACAACTCGTCCTTCTTCTGCCAGCTCAATGCGGAAATGGGCGCGATCTGGATCGCCGCGCTGATGGAAGGCAAGCTTGCCCTGCCCTCCGAAAGCCGGATGAACACGGAGATCGACGCGCGGCTGGCCTGGATGAACGAACGCACCGGCGGCAAGCACTGCAAGGGCACCAATATCGTCCCCTTCTCGATCCACCATATCGACGAATTGCTGCGCGATCTGGATCTGGAGCTTCCGCGAAGCACTCGCCTTGTGCAGTGGCTGCGGACGGTCCGGGCATCGGATTTTGCCTCGGTCGGCGAACGCTTCATGCGCCGCATGCGTGGCTGAACTGGCCCCACGCTCCACAAAACCCATGCTCGATAAAAAAGGTCCGGCGGTTATTCACCGCCGGACCAGTCGCCATACACAGGGTGAGCATATGGTCCGTTGCGCGGGGGAGGGCCCCGCCTAACCTTGCCGCTCAGCGGTCGATCAGAAGCATGCCGTCCTGCTCAGTCACCGAATAGGCGCGGATCGCCTCGTGGCAGGGCGCCTGGCGGGCCTCGCCGGTCTTGATGCAGAAAGAGCCCATGTGGAACGGGCAGAGAATCTCGCCGGCTTCGATATAGCCTTCGGCCAGCGAAGCCTCGCCGTGGGAACATAGGTCATCCGTACAGTAATAGGCGCCTTCCCACCGATAGACAGCCACTGCGTGCCCATCTTCCAGCACCACGCGGAGCGGTTCGTCTTCGGTTACGTCTTCAGCCTTGCAAAGCGTCTGCACAGATAGTCCTCAATCGGTTGAAAGCGGCGGCGGCAGGCCGGGTTCGTCCATGCACTTGCCGCTCCAGGGTGTTTCGTTCGCGCTGGCGATGCGCGGGTCCAGCCGGACCCGATCGAACAGCCAGACGCCGTCATGCAGGCTCAGGGTGCTGTCATACCAGCCGCCATACCAGGTATCCGCCCGCCCCTGGCCGCCCTGGTTCATCGTGCACAGTTCCCACAGATACCAGCGGCAGCTCGCGCTCCGCGCATCCTCGCTCAGTTCGATCAGCGGTGAGATCATGTAGTGGATGGACCAGGTGACGAATTCCTGCGCCAGTCCCGACAAGCCGCGCGCGACCTCATCGCGGCCGGCCAGCCGGGCAACACCCTCGGCCTCCCACACTCCGTCAGGAGCGAACAGGGGGCCGAGAATGGCTGGGTCGTTCTTGCGGTCGGCGCCGATCGCGTAGGTCGCAATCAGCTTGCGAATGGCTTCGCAAGCCTCAACGCGCCGAAGCCGCAGATCGAACTCATCCGTCACGGTCAGCGCGGGCCGTTGGGCGGAAGGGCCTTCCAGGTCTCGTCCTTCCCGTGGACGGCAACGAAGCGACTTTCCTCGAAGGCATAGGGAACGCCCGGCTGGCCGCGATAGAATTCGATATGCGGCGCGATCTCCGCCATGGAGAGCGCGACATTGAAAATGCCCTGATGGCTCTTGGGCAGTTCGCCTAGCGGGAACTTGTCGCATTCATCGAGGATCGCCTCGAGATGCGGCAAGACGCCGTCGTAGAAGTCCTTGAGTTCCTGCCCGGTCGCTTCCCGGCGGGTCCGGTAACGTTCGTCGGCTGTCGGCAGGTCCCACTTGGCGAATTTCGCCAGCCCTTCGAAGCCGGGCGGCACGGTCATGTCCTGTACCATGGAATGGTTCTCCTTAGTGCGCTCAGGAATGGACGTAATCGTCCACCACCTTGCAATTGTGGCGGATGAGGATTTCCTCGTCCTGCAGATGCTGGACGGTCTTCGCGCCCGAGAGCATGGCGCGATAGGTGTCCTCCATCGTCGCCGTGTCTTCGAGCCAGGCATTGCGCTGCAGCACCATCGAGCGCTCGAAGCCCCACAGCTCGCTATAGGTGCGCGGCTTCTTGAGATAATACTTGCCTTCCCACAGCGTCTTGTCGTGCGAGATCGGCCAGAACTGGTGCGTGAACCAGATGCCTTCCGAGACATGCAGCAACACGCTGGGAAACAGCACGCTCAGTTCGAAGCCCCAATCCCCCTCACGGTTGGGATTGAGCGTGGGCGGAAGGCTGGTGGCACCGCCGACTGACGCCAGCGAACCGCGTGAACGCTGGTTCGCCAGATCGCCGATCGGGGTGCGGGGGAGGTTCTCCACCTGCAGACGGACAGAGCAGGTGCGATGCGGGCCGAAGAACTGGACGTCCTCGATCGGCCCTTCGAACACATTGGGGAAGGAACCGGCATGGATCGTGTCGACGTGATAGGCTTCGGCAAATGCGTCGGACGCGACCTTCCAGTTGCAGTTGAGCGTGGTGTAATAGGTGAAGCCGTAATCGCAGGCTGCAAAGTCGAACCCGCCGAAATGCGTGGCATAGCCGCCCAGGAACTCCTCCAGCGGCTGCACTGGGCCCGGATCGACATTCACGAAGATGAAGCCGGCCCACACTTCGCAATGCACGCCGGTAAGGCCGTTCTCCGCCTTGTCGAAGCAGCTGTAGAAGCGATCTTCCTGCGGGACGTTCACCAGTTCGCCCTCGGCATTGTAGACCCAGCCGTGGAAGCGGCAGGTGACCACGCCGGCCCGGTTCTTGCCGTAGGTTTCCTGCCCCACTTCGGTGACCACCGTATTGCCGCGATGCGAGCAGATATTGTGGAAGGCGCGGATTTTGTTGTCCTTGCCGCGGAAGATGATCACCGACGTATCGGCGCAATCCAGCCGGCGTACCTTGTAGGAACCGGGCGTCGGCACTTCGCGTTCAAGGCCGACATAAAGCCACTGCTTCTTGAAGATCTTGGCCTTTTCCAGCTCGTAATAATCGCGGTCGATATAGGGAGCGATCGGAAGCGGCTCCTGCCCCAGTTCGGGGTACTTGCGGGCCCAGCGGCCGGGCGCCTTGTCTGCCGGAACTGTCTGCGTTGCCATTACCGTCCTCCTGTCTTCAACTCCGGGGCCGGGCCAAGGCCGGAACCCTCTCGATCCATGCGCCTGCTGTCAGCTTCGAACGCATGGCCGTGCTATGGCTCACTGTGTAATTGGGCCGGTTGGGGCGGGCTATCCCGGCACCGCACTGCTTGTACGCGTGCCGCATTCTTGCGCGGCATCCGCGCCGGGACAGCCCTGCCCCCTCAGGCATATTGTTCTTCCACCAGATGCAGGATGCCCATCCGCTTGAGGATGTCCTTGGGGCACTGGAAAGTGACGCGCACCACGCCCGGCAGGCGACTGATCTCGATCGAACCGGCAATGGTCGCACGGTTGAGGATCTCGTCATAAGGCAGACCGGTGACGCGCGCGGCGCGGTCCAGCCCGTTCTTGGTCGCATCGTTGAGCGTGGCGCCCGAGCCGATGAAAGTGACCGGCGCATTGTCCTCGACAAAGCTCTGGCCGTATTTCTCGCCCAGCGCCTTTACCGCGCGCATTTCCGTGTCACTCATCGGGCGGGCCAAGAACGGCAGATCGTCCGCCGTCTGCAGCAGCATCGGGCCATCCAGTTCCAGGCCCTTGATGACTTCGACCTGCAGTTCGACTTCGCCGGAAACATCGGTGGCGTGGCCGGCAATCTCGCCATTGCCCTGCTGCGCATGCATGTCGCCCATGTAGATACCGCCGCCCGGCACCTTCACCGGACAGATCAGGATCGCCCCTTCACGCACCGAATTCGTGTCCATGTGGCCGTCGGTCTTGTGCAGATCGAGCTCTTCCTGTGTGAAGCTGTAGCCATGCGGTGCATCGAGCAGGAAAGTGCCGAAATCGCCCGCATTGTGGGAATCGGGCAGATCGCGCGAGGGAACGGTGCCGATATTGCCGAGGAAGGGACGCATGCGCGCGGCAAGGCCGGAAATATCGGCACGAGCGAGCGAGAGGATCGAATGCTGGCCCGAATGCGCCGGCAGGGCCGAATTCACCTTGGCATCCTGCGCGAGCTGCTCGGCCACGTCCTTGGCCACGGTCAGCGACACCTGGTTTTCGCGATCGAGCACGATCACATAGCCGTTGCTGAAGCGGAAAGCGTTCACTTCCGCGCCACAAACGTCGCAATGCACGGCATCGTCGCCAACGCCTTCGATATGGCTCGACGGGCTGGTCGTCCCGCATTCGGGGCACAGCTTGGCCACGAAGGGATCGCCCAGATAACGGCCGTCGACGAATTCCATCACGCCCGAAGAGGTCGCCAGCGAGGTCACGCGGACCTTTTTCAGGCGAATGGCAATGGCATCGCCAATTTCCGCTCCCTCCACCAGGACCGGCCGTGTAACTTCATGCCCGCCCTGGAACTTGGGGGTGATCATCGGCCCCCAGCAGCCCGGAGGCGTGCCTGTGCGGATGATCCCGCCATCCTTCACCGTGGCGGCAGGTTCAACGCCGGGACCAACGATCCCGCCGCTATATTCGTATACTCCGACTTCATCCCTTGCTTCGGCCATGGCCAGCTCCTTGTCTTGCTGCGCTGGACACGACACCAACCCGCCGGGTGCACCCAAAGGCCACACTGGCCAGAGCCGTATCAGAGAGCGTTCAACTCATCCGTTGAGAGGGTAGAATACCTGCCCAAAAGCGAGAAAGGCTGGAACTGCAGCGAATAGCCGCGAAGTGCAGCGAAGCAAGCAACCCAGATCTGCAAGGAGCCGCGCGGTTCAGCCCCCGCGCCGCGCCTCCGGGAAGCCCGAGCGTTCGACCAAGTGTTGTCAGGGTGCCGTCAGGCTAACCGCAACTCGTCTCCACTTGCGAGAATTTTGTTGTTAAACAGGGAGCTATGAAGCCCATATCCTTCAAGTATCATCGCTTTCCGCCCGACACGATCCGGCTCGCAGTCTGGCTCTACTTCCGCTTCACCACGAGCCTGCGCAACGTCGAGGAAATGCTCGCCCTGCGCGGGATCGACGTGACCTACGAAACCGTTCGTTGCTGGGCCAGAAGCGCCGCAACAAGGCCGTAGCGCTGAAATTACTAAGAAAATTGCGCAAGAACCAGGGCTATGTGCCGGACCGGATCGTGACTGATGGGCTGCTCTCATATCCCGCCGCGCTGCGGGATCTGGGCTGCCTGTCCCGGCACAGGCCCGGCCGGCTGCGCGAAAACAACCGGGCGGAAAATTCACACCTGCCCGTCCGAAGACGCGAACGAAAGATGCAAAGGTTCAAGTCCCAAGGGCAAGCTCAACGCTTCGTTTCAACCCATTCGGCAATCTACAATACCTTCGCCATCCAACGTCACCTCACATCCAGAAAGACAATGCGAAACTTCCGAGCAGCCGCTTTTGCGGATTTGGACGCTGCGTCCGCCGTTGCTGGATAAAATTTCGGCTTCGAGCCTCAGTGCGGTCGAAGGACTTTATCCTGACAGCACCTCAAAATGTGTAGCAGGAAATGCAGCAGTGAAGCCGTTAAAACCCTGAAATACTGGGACTTCAGGAAATCTGCGGCGTTTGGGAGTGTCTGGCGGTGCTGTCAGTCTAACCGCAACTTGTCTCCGATCGGACTCGGACGAGGTCGGGCTTTTAGCGCGCAAGCCTAAACCATCAGGCTCTGCCACTCGGCCAAGGCGGCTGAGCGACGGCTCATCCACCTTGCCAGCATCACCGCGCCGCCGCTGCCACGTTGGTCCGACAATGCCGACGGAACAGTTTTGATCGGGCCTATACGGGCCAAAGGTGCAAACGGGAACGAATGTCAGCGCGCAGTAGGATTTGCTGGCACCTATCTGAACTCCGCAGCGCAGCGGCTTGCGCCATTGGCGCAAGCCGCTGGCCGTCTTCGCGAAATCAGAGCTTGCAGCGAAGCTGCTTGCCCGAATGAGTGCGATAGGTGTCGGTCCTGGCGCTGTACGACTTGTAGCGCTGCTGGCAGGCCCGGACGTGGCGGTGCCAATCGTTCTTCTTCGCCCAGTGTTTGGGCGGCGCGGGCGGAGCCTTGCCCCATGCGCTCTTCCAATCACCGAACTGTCCCTTGGACGATGTCCCCGGCCCGGGTTGGCTCTTTTCCGGCCGCTCGGAGGGCTCGTGTCTGGTTTGCATCTCATCGCGCGGCGGGTTTGCCGGCTTGGTTTGTGCCTGCAGCGATTGAGGCGCGAAAACCAGCAACAGTGCCGTCAGCGCAGGGGCTGTGAACTTACGCATTATACTGCTCCTTGAACGGTGCCTCGAAGGGGGATGAGGCGGGAAATCACTGTCCGGTGGCCGATACGGGCGAAACGGCATCGCCGCCGAGCGCCTTGTAAAGCGCGACCTGTGCGTTGAGCTGATTGAGCCGATTTTCGATCACGCTGGCTTCTGCACTCCGGAGACGTTCAAGCGCATCGATCCACGCCCTTAGCGCCACGGCACCTGCTGCATGCTGGCGGGCATAGAGGCTCTCTGCATCCCTTGCTGCCGCCAGAGAGCGTTTCAGCGCTTCGCCCTGCTGCCGATATTGCTCTCGTGCGGAAAGGGCGTTCGCCGTGTCTCGCAGGGCATTGTAGAAATCCTGCCGGAACTGCTCGACGGCAATCTCATAATCGGCCCGCGCAATGCCGGTGCCCAGCCGGATGCGGTCGGGATTGAGAGTCGGTAGCGACAGGGCCGCGCCAAGACTGGCGACCGGATTGCTGATGAAGGACAGCAAGCTGCTGCTGGCCGTTCCCAGAGAACCGGTGAGGCTAAGCTTGGGATAATAACTGGCGGCCGTGGCATCGGCGTTGGCCAGCGCCTTGCGCAAGCGCAATTCGGATGCGGCCAGATCGGGCCTGCGCGAAAGCAGCTCGGCCGGGATGCCCGCGTCGATCGCAGGCAATTCGGCGCGGGGAAGTTCCTGGCGTTCGGACCCGTCATAGGTCTGGCGGCCAAGCAATGCGGCCAGCGCATTGCGGGATTCCGTGCGGCTCTGCTGAAGCTGCGAGAGCGCAGCTTCCTGAGAGGCCACCGTCTGTTCGGCCTCGCGCACATCCAGGCGGGGAACCGCCCCGGCATCAAATTGCTGGCGGATAAGGTCCAGCTTCTTGCGGGAATAGGACAATGTCCGCTCGCTGATCGCCAGGCGTTCATTGACATAGGCAAGCTGCCACCACGCGCTGACCGTGGTGCCGATCAGCGCCAGGCGCGTCGCGGCAAGATCGCGCTCGCTTGCCTGGGCCTCCCAGCTTGCGGCATCGCGCTCCGCATCCAGCCTGCCGAACAGATCGACTTCCCACGAAGCGCCAAGCGATGCGGAAGAGCTGTCGCTCCATGTCGCCGAACCATCCAGTTCCCGCGAGGTCCCGGTGGAGCCATTGGCGCTGAGCGTGGGGAACATCTGGCTTGCCGCGAGCCGGGCCGACATCCGGGCCTGGCGCAGGCGAATACCGGCAACGGCAAGGTCTGCGTTTTGCTCCAGCACGCGGTCCACCAGCGAAGTGAGTTCGGCATCGCCGAATTCGCTCCACCACGGGCCGCTGCGCAGCGCGGCAGCGCCGCCTGCACCCTGTTGCCAGGCCGGATCGACCGGAAGCTGCGGCACGGCATAGTCGCTGCGGGTCAGCGAGGCGCAGCCGCCTGTCGCCAGCAATGCAGCGGCAAGACAGGCCGTGAGCGGGCGGGCGATGCGGGTCGGGGTTGGTTGTGCCGTCGGGTGCATGGATCAATCCCTGGAAAGCGCGTCGACCGGATCGAGGCGGGCAGCGCTGCGGGCGGGGAGAAAACCGAAGGCCACGCCGATCAGGGTCGAACATGCGAAGGCGACAACGATGGAGGTGGTGGAAAACACCATGGTGAAGCTCGATCCGCTCCAGCTGAAGGCCACGCCGATGCCCAGCGCCAGCAGCACACCGATGACGCCCCCCAGCAGGCAGACGAGCACCGCTTCGATCAGGAACTGCTGCAGGATATCGGACTGGCGCGCGCCCACGGCCATGCGCACCCCGATCTCACCGGTGCGCTCCGTCACCGAGACCAGCATGATGTTCATCACCCCGATGCCCCCCACGATCAGCGAGATCACCGCGATCGCGGCGACCAGCAGGGTCATGGTCTGTGTGGTACTGGTAATGGTCTTGCGAATGTCGTCGGTATTGCGGATGAAGAAATCGGTCGTGCCATGGCGCATGGCCATCAGCCGTTCGACCGCGGCCTGGGCCGCGGACATGTCGGCATCGTCGGCGATCCGCACGGTGATACTGCCCAGGAATGTCTGGCCGAGCATCCGGGTCATCACCGTCGTATAAGGCAGGAAGAACTTCAGGCTGTCGCTGCCCATCGGGCCGGACTGGCTGGTCTCGATCACGCCGATCACGCGGACCGGGACATTGCCCAGCATCACGATCCGCCCGATCGGGTCCTCGCCATTGACGAATAGCGTGTCGCGCGTGTCCTCGTCGATAACGGCTTCCTGGGCGCGTTCCTTGACGCTGGCTTCCCCGAACAGGCTGCCTTGCAACAGATTCAGCCCCTTCACGCGGAAATAGCCCTCGCCCACGCCGCTGACCTGCGCGGTGGCAGCGATGTTGGAAAAGCGGGCCGTAACCGTGCTCGACGCGGCGGGCGTCACGCTATCCACGAAAGGCTGGTCGGCCAGCGCCTCCGCATCGGCGGGAACCAGGGTCTCGATCTTGGCCGCGCGTGTGTCGCCAAAGCCCTTCCCCGGATAGATATCCAGCGTATTGGTGCCCAGGCTGCTGATATTCTCCAGGATGCGCTGCTGCGTTCCATTGCCCAGCGCCACGACCGACACAACCGAGGCAATGCCGATGATGATGCCCAGCATCGTCAGGAATGTCCGCAGCTTGTGGGCCGACATGGCAAGCAGGGCCATGCGAAAGGCCTCGCGGAAACGGTCGATCAATTGCTCCACGCCGCTGCCAGCCGCTTCGGCGGCGGGAAGCGTGCCCGCACGCTCTGCCTTGCGTATCGTGCGGTCGGCCACGATCTGGCCGTCGCTGATCTCGATGATCCGGTCTGCATGTTCGGCAATCGCCGGATCATGGGTGACGAGGATGATGGTGTGGCCTTCCGCGTGCAATTCACCCAGAATGCGGATCACTTCCACGCCGCTGGCACTGTCGAGCGCGCCGGTCGGTTCGTCGGCCAGAATGACCTCGCCGCCGTTCATCAGGGCCCGCCCGATCGACACGCGCTGTTGCTGCCCGCCCGAAAGCTGGCCCGGCCGGTGCCCGGTCCGCTCCGCCAGGCCGAGGCGGGCAAGCAGGGCGCGGGCCCGCTCCGCACGGGCCTCACGTGGGCGTCCGGCGTAAATCGCCGGAATCTCGACATTGCCTAGGGCGGTGAGATCCCCCAGCAGGTGATAACGCTGGAAGATGAAGCCGAAATATTCGCGCCGCAGGGCCGCAAGCTCGTCGGGATCGCGATCGGATGTCTCGCGCCCGCTGACGACGTAGCTTCCCCGGCTCGGCCGGTCGAGGCAGCCCAGGATATTCATCAGGGTGGACTTGCCGGAGCCGGAGGCACCGATGATCGCGACCATCTCGCCGGAATAGATATCCAGATCGACATCCTTCAGGGCAGCGAACACGCCGTCGCCGGAAGGATATTCGCGCCAGACATTCCGCAGCCGCAGCAGGGGGGTGTCGTTCACGGCGCGCCTCAGAACTGGGGCGGCCCCATCCGGCCGCTGCTGGTGTCGGAAGAAGGCTCGCTGGCTTCACCCACGATCACCTTTTCGCCGAGCTTCAATCCGCTTACCACTTCGGCAGTAACATTGTTGTTGAGCCCGACCTTGGCCTTGCGTGTCTCGATCTGGCCGTCCGCGCCCTGCACGCGCACCGCATAGGTCCCGTCCTTGCCTTTGGCGCCAAGGGCGGCCGAAGGAATCCGGAGCACATTCTGCTTGCGGGCCAGCACAATGGAAACCTGCGCGGTCATCAGGGCCCGCAGCTTACCATCGGTATTCGGCACTTCGAACAGCGCGTTATAATAGATTGCCGTGGAGCTGCTGCTCGACGAGCTGGAACTGGTGGAGTTCACTTCATCGACGATCGATTCCGGTGCCGGCTCCACTTGCAGCAACCGGGCGTTGTAACGGTGATCCGCATCGCCAAGGATTGTGAAATAGACCGGCAGATCAGGTTCCACCTTGATCACATCCGCTTCGGAAACCTCGGCTTTCACTTGCATGACATCGAGCTTGGCCAGGATCACGATCGTCGGCGCGGACTGGTTGGCGTTGACCGTCTGGCCCTGCTTGGTGACCACTGCCACCACCACTCCGTCCATCGGGGCGACGATCCGGGTGTAGCCCAGATTGATCTCCGCCGTGTTCACCGCCACTCGCGCCTGCTGGATCTGGGTATCGATCACGGTCAATTGTGCGCGGGCGGACTTCAGCTCTGCCTCGGCGGCTTCGAAATCCGCAACGGACGTCGCCTCGCCCGGCACCATTGCCTGCTGACGGCGGAAGCTCTGCTCCACCTTGGCGAGCGTCGCCTGCTGGGCCACGCGCTGGGCCATGGTATTCGCCAGTTCCGCCTGCGCGGTCTTGAGGGTGTTCGTCTGGGTCTGCGCGTCGATCTGGGCGATCAGCTCGCCCTGCTTCACGACCTGGCCGACTTCGACATTGAGCTTTTCAAGGCGGCCGGAAACCTGGGCGCCGACGCTGACCATTTCCTTGGGCTCTAGCGTGCCGGTGGCCACCACCGTCTGTTCAATATCGCCGCGCGTCACTTCGGCAGTCAGCAATGCGGCTTCATCGCCACCTGAGAAGAAGACACGCCAGGCTATGAGGATGAGAAGCAGCGCGCCAACGGCAGCACCGCCCAAGACCATGCGACGACGAGACATCATGTTCCGGATATGGCCCCCCGTGCGGGCTTTGTGGGTAAAGAGTCAGCAAGCGGAATGTAAAGTTTTCGAAAAGCCGGCATGACTCGCCGCTGCGCCTGCGCCATGCAGTGCCCGTGACCACAGACCACCCATCGATCCTGCTTGTCGACGACGATGTCGAGCTGAGCGCATTGCTGCGCGAATATCTGGAGGGCGAAGGGTTCGAGGTGGAAGCCGTGTTCAACGGCATGGACGGCGCCGCGCGGGCCCTTTCGGGCGAGCATGATGCCGTCATTCTGGATGTGATGCTGCCGCGTATGAACGGGATCGACGTGCTGCGCGAAATCCGCCGCTCCAGCCAGATCCCCATATTGATGCTCACCGCCAAGGGAGATCAGGTAGACCGGGTAGTCGGTCTGGAACTCGGCGCAGACGACTATGTGGCAAAGCCGCATTATCCGCGCGAACTGGTCGCCCGCCTGCGCGCAGTGCTGCGGCGCAATTCCACCGCCAGCAAACCGCTGACGGATCCCCTCGTCATCGGCGGGCTGGAAGTACAGGTGGCCGCGCGGCGGGCAAGCTGGCAGGGAGAACAGGTGGAACTGACGGCGTCTGAATTCAATCTGCTCGTCGTGCTGATGCGCACTGGCGACGATGTCGCCACGAAGGATGCCTTGTCCCAGCAAGGGCTCGGGCGTGCGCGCCAGTCCTATGACCGCAGCGTGGACGTTCATGTCAGTAACCTGAGGATCAAGCTGGAAGCCTGTTCCGCCGGTTCCCTCGCCATCGAAACCGTGCGTGGGGTCGGCTATCGCCTGCAGGTGACGCAATGAAGCGCAGGTTGTTCTGGAAGATCCTGTTCGCCTTCTGGCTTACCTTCTTCACCATCACCCAGGGTGTGTGGCTACTGTTCGAACTGAGCCGGAACGCGCGCCGCTCACCCGAACGGATCATGTCGGAACAGGTCGCGCCTGCGATGCTGGCAATCGGAGCCGAAGCAGTCAGAAGCGAAGGCCCCGCCGGACTGAAGGCAATCAAGCAAAACCTGCCGGAGAGCCTGCGCAGCAGCCTTACGCTCGACATGCCTTCCCATCCGGTCGCTCACGATGACGACAACGGGGAGCGTGCGGCATCGGAGCAGGTGATGGGGCCTGACGGAACGATATACCGCCTGACTTTCAGCTACACGGGCGGACCTCCCCGAAGCTTCCTGCCCAGCACTCCGCCGGAACTGCTCGTTCTTGGCCTGCTTGGCGGGCTGTTGTTCAGCGCAGCGCTCGCCTGGTATCTGACCGAGCCGATCAACCGGCTGCGCAAGGGCTTCGACCGCCTCGCGCGCGGCGACCTCGAAGTACGGCTGTCATCGTCAATCGGCAAACGACGAGATGAGATCGCCGATCTCGGACGCGATTTCGATCTGATGGCGCAAAGGCTCGAACAGCTTGTTCTGGCGCGCGACCGGCTGCTGCATGACGTTTCGCACGAATTGCGCACCCCTCTCGCACGGATGCAGCTCGCCATCGGCCTGGCCCGGAAGGGCACGGGCGAAACTGAACAATCACTGCAACGGATCGAGCGGGAGGCGCAAAGGCTGGAAATGCTGGTGGGCGAATTGCTTGCCCTCGCCCGTGCCGAACATGGCCAGGCATCACGCGACGATTATTTCGAACTGGCAGGCGTACTGGCCAGCGTGACGGACGACGCGCGCTTCGAAGCAGAGGCGAGCCAGATCAACATCCGGCTGAGCGAAGACATTCCCGCCGAAGAGGACCGCCCGCTGATGAGCGGAAGCGCAGAACTGGTCCGCCGCACCATCGACAATGTCATGCGCAATGCCCTGCGCTTCTCCACTGCCGGGCAGACCATCACGGTAGCGATCCGCTATGATCCGCAAGGCTCGCAATATTGCATCGAGATTTCCGATGAAGGTCCAGGCGTACCGGATGCCGACATCGCCGCGATGTTCAACCCCTTCATGCGCGGGGAGGATGCGGGCGCCGGGTTGGGACTTGGCCTTTCCATCGCCTCGCGCGCTGTGATGGCCCATGGTGGCAGCATCGAGGCAGCAAATCGCCCGGGCGGTGGTTTCACCGTCACGATAATTTTCCCTGTGGGCTGACACGGTCGGAGCGGCAGGCAGAATGCCACGCGGTGCGGTGCGGAAACGCCACCCTTCAGGCCGGGGAATACCCCATTTTGCTTGAGCGGCGTCACTCCCGGAAGACTATAATTGAAGCCATTTTCGGACTTGTAGAAATGGGCTCTTCCGGCATTCGGGGAAAGACGATCCTTCCCCCGTACAGTTCGGGCCTGTCATTACGCTACGCGGGTAATTCTCCAAAGGCGGCATGGCCTAGGATCCGTCCCGGCGCCTCTCCCCTCTGCACATAGAGGCGGGCAGATGTCCGCCACCTCCCAACCGCGTTAGCCTTTGTCCATGCGGAATTGTGTCCCCCTGAGGCGGACCAGTCATTTCCGAGAAAAATTCCAGACAAACTCAGGGTGCAGACTGACGTCCGGCAAACATGCGCCCTGTTCAATCGATGCAAAAAGACTGCTTTCGGGATCGCAGTCATTTTGCACGACCTCCACACGGAGCCATGCCAGCCCAAAAACATTAATAATAAAAACTTAACATATTGGAGGGTGTCCTAATGAAAAGGAAGGCTATTTATCTAATTTCTTCTATTGCGATTGCGACACAAGCATCCGCGCCAGCATATTCGCAGGATGAAGGAGAAGAAGAACAAGGGGGCCGCCCCACCGAAATCGTGGTAACCGCAGAGTTCCGCGAGGCAAAGCTGCAGGACACCCCGATCGCGATCACTGCGGTCAATGCCGAAATGCTCGAAGCACGTGGCCAGACCGACATTTCCCAGGTCGCGGCCCAAGCCCCAAATGTGACCCTTAAACCGCAACCGCAGAATGGCGGCGCGGGCATGATCGCCTTCATTCGCGGCGTGGGCCAGACCGACTTCAACTATGCAATGGACCCCGGCGTCGGAATCTATGTCGACGACGTCTACATCCCAACCCTGTCAAGCTCGCTGCTTGACCTGATGGACCTTGACCGGATCGAGATTCTGCGGGGCCCGCAAGGCACACTTGCCGGCAAGAACTCCATCGGTGGGGCAATCAAGCTGTTCAGCCAGAAACCTCAGGGCGACGGCTCCGGCTCGATGCAAGTGACATATGGTTCCTACAATCGCCTCGACCTTCGAGCGATGGCCGACTTCAAGGTAACCGACAACCTGTTCGTACGCGTTTCCGGTGTTGCGAAAAGCCGGGATGGCTATGTCGATGTGCTCGATTATGGAGCAACCCATCCCGGCTCGAATGTTCCGTCCTCAAATGCGCACGGCGCCTATGGCGTGGTCGGCACCCAGGGCGGCCAGTCCTATGTCGCGGGCCGCATGGCCCTGCGCTGGACTCCGACGGACACGGTGGAAGTGAACATCGCGGGTGACTACACCTCCGATCACTCCGAGCCCGTGCCGACCGTGCTGATCGCAGCAGGCGCTATTTCCGACACGTCCGAAAATTTCGATCCGTGGTCGCAGAATCCGGCGACCAATTTCAGCGGCGGAGCGTGGTTGAAGGGAGTCGATGGCAATCCCGTTCCGGTGGACTGCAGTTTTGTTCCCAACGGCGCCTACAGCTGCGACACGCTCAACGCATCGGCCTATGGCGTCGATACACGCTACGTCAGCTACGCCAACTTCCAGGACAGTATGGATGGAACCAATCAGGCGCCCTACAAGCCCTACACGGCCATCCAAAACCAGGACTTCATCGGCTGGGGCGTTCAGGGCAATGTGGCCATTGAACTCAGCGACACGATGCAGTTGGTCTGGATCGGCTCATACCGCAAATATGTCTCCCGCTGGGGCCAGGACCAAGATGCCACTCCCGTCCCCGTCGCTCAGCTCGACAACGAAATGCACCACCATGCCTGGAGCCAGGAAATTCGCCTCAACGGTGAACTTGGCGATGGTCTGTTCGACTACACGCTCGGCGGTTTCTACATGGATCAGGAAGGCAGCTACACTGCACGCGTCGACCTGAACTACGCCTATATCGACTTCATTCACGGCCCGGACACGACGCCATCGACTTCCAAGGCGCTGTTCCTTAACGGCGCGATGCATCCCACAGACGCATGGAGCATTTCGGGCGGCATCCGCTACTCGAAGGACGAGAAAACCTACACATATTACCGTAGCAATCCGGATGGCACCCTCCCTGACGCCTGCGACTGGTCGGGCGGGGCAGCTACAGCTTTCGGCGACAGCGCCGGGGCCAACTGCCTGTTGAACGGCATCTACGGGCTTTCCGACACATTCGAGGGCGACCGTTGGGACTGGCGCATTGTGAGCGACTATCGCTTCTCCGACGCCCTGCTGGCCTACGCCTCAGTGGCGACGGGCTATAAGGGCGGCGGGGTGAACCCGCGGCCCTTCTACGAATGGCAGCTCAAGTCGTTCGAGCCAGAAACGATCACAACTTACGAGATCGGCTTCAAGTCCGACCTGTTCGACCGTAGGCTGCGATTGAACGCCGCCGGTTTCCTGAACAAGTACAAGGACATCATCCTTACGCTTTCCGCCTGCCCGACCTCCCCCTGCCTCCAGCCGAACAATATCGGCGAGGCGGAAGTCAAAGGGTTCGAAGTGGAAACCTCGGTCTATCCGGTCGGCGGACTGAGCATCGACGGCTCACTGAGCTATATCGATTTCCAATACAAGGATACCGGCACATCGGGCGTGCCGCTGACCGCGGTCACGCCCTATACGCCGGAATGGACCTACAGTTTCGGCGTGCAGTATGATCACGAACTGAAGAACGGGGCCAAGCTCAGCGCCCGTTTCGATGGCTCGTATCAGTCGGACATCTTTACTGAAGCGACGAACACCGAATGGAGCCGCGTCGAAGGCTATTTCCTCGGCAATGCACGCCTCAGCTTCACTACGGCAGACGAGGACTGGCGCGTCTCGCTGGAAGTGCAAAACCTGTTCGACAAGTACTATTTCCAGAGCGTGAGCGACGTATCCGCTTCCCTAGGCGTGGTGACCGGCGTGCCGGGTCTGCCGCGCACATGGTCGGTGATCGTCAAACGCAGTTTCTGATCAGCCTTGCGATCAGGAATCCGACATGCGCGACCGTCCGTATCAAGAGGTGAATTTCACGATTGATCCGGACGGCGCTTGCGCTCAAGTCACCAGCCGAGACCCGGCGCGTCCCAAACGCAGGACATGCCGGGATACTGCTGCGCGTTGCGATGAAGATCGCAAATCCGAGCAGCCCGCCAGGGCAAGCACATGACATCCGCCGGCACCACTATGTCCAAGCCCCATCGGTATGAATTTTCCCCGCCACCCGTCGATGTCGCCCTCCGCGACGCTCCGAAAACAACGTCGCGACAAGTCGATCTCGGTCATTTGCGAGTGGCCATCTATTCCATTGAACCGCGTGAGACACGCCAATATCCGCCTATTATCGGAATTTCGGGTTCAGCCATGATCCTCCTGTTTCAGGAGAACGGAGCAGCTCGCATCCAGCAGAATTCCGGCTCGGTCGAACTCCAGGCCGGGCAATGGTGCGCCTTCCAGACCGACCATCCACCGCTGATTTCAGCGTCCAGCCGCTCGCGCCAGCTGGCGATTTCGTTGCCGCTCCGCATGCTGAGCGATCCGCGCCTGCCACTGGAATCATGGTACGCAGCACAAAGCTTCAGGTCGGGAGCAGCCCAGATCTTCTACTGCGCGGCCGTAGCCGCCGCCCTGACGCCGGCGCACCTGGACAAGACCGACTCCTTTCGCGTTGGGGCAAGCCTCGCTCAACTGCTCGAAATTGCCCTGCGCGACAGACTTACTCAAGATCCGCCTGGTGCCATTACCAAGCGTCGCGAGCAGGCGCTGCACTTCATCGAAAGCAATCTGGCCAATCCGGCGCTCGGCGTGACGATGATCGCAGATGCGATCGGCTGTTCGCCCCGGATGGTGCATAAACTATTCCAAAACGACATGCTCACCGTTGGACGCCATATCCTGGCCATGCGGCTCGATCGCTGCCACGCGGAGCTGTCGAATGCGGTCCCGGCGCAGATTGATGACATCGCGTTCAAATGGGGTTTTGTCAGCCCCCAGCATTTCCGCCGCTCATTCAAGCAGCGCTTCGGATGCAGCCCTCGCGACTGTCGCAAAGGCGCCATCGCCCGGTTGGGCCACCGCCCCGAATATCCCGCCGGCCCGGGCACCTCCGCTTGTACCTGAACTCTTGCGCGCAGCCTTATCACGACATGGCCCGGGAAGGAGCGCGCAGATTTTCGAAACATTTACACTGGCCTTACAGACTCTTTACGCCCCCCTTTGAGCAAACTGGACGATAATCCTCGCTCTGGGATCGGACTACCAGACGGCAGACCAGTCCGATCCAACCCTGGAGTTGGTCAGTGGCAACGCAAGCATCTGACGAAGAACTGATGAACCGCACTGCCTGTGGTGAAGTCGCCGCCTATACTGCACTGGTCGAAAGGTATGTCGCTGAAATATACTGCAGCGCCTGCCGCTCGCTGCACGACCATGGCGAGGCTGAGGGCCTGACACAGGAGGTATTTGCCCAGCTGTGGTGTCATGCGCCAACATGGATTTCATCTGGCGAAAATGTGCGCGCACGTTTGTATCGGGTTTGCGTGAAGTTGTGTCGCGATCGTCTGCGCCGGAAGACACGTTGGTTCAGCAAGGGAAAACGCATGACGTACTCCCCTGATCTTTCGCAATCAGGGTCCTGTCAAAGCGACTGCACTTGCTAATATCCAGTCGCGGTCAGTATCGTGATTGTTTCCGACTAAGTTCCGTGATCGCCAGAGTCTTATCTGAATTTGCCTGGCGAGGCAGGGGATATGGCGAAGACAGAACGCCCGATGCAATTACCTCGACCATACCACCCGGCGAGCAGCCGTTCAGGCATCGGGCCATCCTTTTGACGGGCCCCTCCAACGGAGCCGTCTGGACGGATCACTCCGGATGAACAACCTCCTGAAAGCCCACACCTAGCGGAGCCATTCAAGCGGTGGCGGTTGCCAGCGATGCACCGAACACTCTACGCGCGGCTTGACGCAATTTTTGCTCGAAATCATCAACGTAAGTGAAGATCACCGGGATCACGAGCAAGCTGAGTACCGTCGAAGTCAGCAGACCGCCAATCACCACCACTGCCATCGGCTGGCGGAAACTTGGATCCGCGCCGAAGCCGAGTGCGGTCGGCAGCATGCCAGCGCCCATAGCCAGGGTGGTCATCAGGATCGGGCGGGCCCGCTTGTGGCAAGCGTCGATCAGCGCTTCGTAACGCGACAGGCCGTGGTCGCGCCGCGCCATAATCGCGTACTCCACCAGTAGGATCGAATTCTTGGTGACGACGCCCATCAACATCAACAGCCCGATCAGCGCCGGCATCGAGAGGCTCATGCTGCAGATCAGCAGCGCGAACAGTGCTCCGCCCACCGACAAGGGAAGCGCGGAAAGGATCGTCGCGGGCTGGAGGAAATCGTGGAACAGTAGGACCAGCACCCCGTAGATGAGGAAGATACCTACCCCGATCGCCAGCCCGAAGCTGCCCATCAATTCCGACGTGCGCTGCAACTCGCCCTGTTCAACCTGTTTCAATCCGGCCGGAAGGTTCTTGAACGAAGGCAATTGCTTGACTTCGTTCATCACTTCGTTGGTCGTTCGGCCGTTCAGTTCGACCGAGAGAGTCACGTTGCGCGAACGGTCAAGTCGATCGATTTGCGAAGGACTGCTGCCGAACGCAATCTCCCCGAGCGAGGCGAGCGCGACCTGACCCTCGTTGCCATTGACCCGCAATTGGCCGATCGCCGCAAGGTCGGCGCGCAACGCGGGGTCCATATGGACCCGGATATCGACCTGCCGATCCGACAGGTTGAGCTTCGGCAGGGTCTGCGAATAATTGCCATAGGTCGCCACCCGCATGGTGTCGCCGATGTCCTGACTGGTCACCCCCAGTGCGGCGGCACGGGCATAGTCCGGGCGGATCTGGATTTCGGGACGCTGCAGCGCCGCGCTCGAAGTGACATTGCCGATCCCCTCGATACCGCTGCGGATTTCGGCTTCGAGCTTTTGCGCGGTGCTCTCGAGCAGGTTGCCGTCGTCGCCGGCCAGCACGACCTCAAGGACTTCGCCCGTGTTGCCTCCGCTGATACTGACACGCGCACCCGGCAGGTCGCGTAACGCCACGCGCATCTTTTCTTCCACGCCCGATTGTTTAAGATCCCGATCGCCGCGTCCGACCAGGTCGACCGTCAGTGTCGCGCTCCCCAGGTCGGTGGTCGACGACGTTTCCATGCCGCTGCTGCTGCTCGCCGTACCGACCGAGGCGAAGACATGGCTGACCTCGGGAACCTCTTGCAACATCGTCGTCGCCTGCCGGGTGATGGCGGTCGTCTGATCGAGCGTGGTGCCCGGCGGCAGCTTCAAGGTGACGGTCGTCTGCGAATTATCCTGCGCAGGCATGAAGCCCGAGGGCAGGAACGCGATCAGCGAAAAGGATACCAGCAGGAAGACGCCTGCAGCGATCATGGTGATGCGGCGGTTGCCCAGTGTCGTCCTGATCCCGCCGAGGTAGCGCGTCATCAGGCGGCCATCCTTCTCGACATGGGTGGTTGCGCGTAGGAAATAGGCGGCCATCATCGGCGTCAGCAGGCGCGCGACCAGCAGCGAGCAGAGCACCGCGACCGATGCCGTGACGCCGAACTCGCGGAAAATCTTGCCCGCAATGCCACCCATGAAGGCGGTGGGCAGGAACACCGCCACCAGCGTGAAGGTGGTGGCGATCACTGCCAGGCCGATCTCGTCGGCGGCCTCCCTCGCTGCATCGAGCGGTTTCTTGCCCATTCGCAAGTGTCGTTCGATATTCTCGACCTCGACGATCGCATCGTCGACCAGGATGCCGATCACCAGCGCGATCGACAGCAGCGAGACCGTGTTGAGCGTGAAGTCCAACAGGTACATCACGCCGAAGGTGGGTATGATTGAGAGCGGCAGCGCGGTCGCCGAAATGAGCGTCGCGCGCCAGTCGCGCAGGAACCACCAGACAACGAGCACCGCAAGGAACGCGCCTTCGAGCAGCAGTTCCATCGAGCCTTCGTAATTGTCGATGATGGGCTCGACCGTATTGCTGGCCTCGACGATCTCGACATCCGGATGCTCTGCCGAGAATTCCTCCATGGCGGCGCGCACCTTTTCGGCCACCGCGGCATCGCCAAAGCCGAGCGAGCGGGTCACGGTGAAGCCGATCACTTCCTTGCCGTCGCGGAACGCGCGCGTTCCGCGCTCGGCATGGCTGTCGCGGATAGTGGCGATCTGGCCGAGAGTCACGGATTGGCCGGTGGCGGTCGGGATGCTGATCCCCGCGAGGTCACGCGGATCGTCCACGGCCGCCAGTGTGCGCAGCGATTGGCGCTGCTCGCCAACGGTGCCTTGTCCGCCGGACGTGTCGACCTGCATCGATTTTAGCTGGGTGCTGACGTCGGCCGCACTGACGCCGAGGCCGGCCATCAGAGCCGGGTCGAGGTCGACTACGACCTCGCGCGAGACCCCACCGATCCGGCTGACGCTCGACACGCCCTGAAGGGCCTGGAGGGCCTTAGTCACATCATTGTCGATGAACCAGGAAAGGCCCTCCTCGTCCATGCTGTCCGACTGCGCAACATAGGTCAGCATGGCCGACGAATTGGCGGTCCGCTTCGACACCGTGGGGGTCTGCATGCCTGACGGCAGCTCGGCCTGTGCGCTGTCGACAGCATTGCGCACTTCCTCCACCGCCTCGTTTGAATCCTTGTCGATCGTGAATTGCACCGAAATGCTGACATTGCCTTCGGTAATGGTGGTGGTGACATGGTCGAGCCGGCGCAGCGATACGAGCTTGTCTTCGATCTTGCGGGCAACCTCGGTTTCCATCTGCTCGGGCGCGGCACCTTCCAGCGACGCGCTGATAGTGACCGTCGGCTGGTCGGTGTCGGGGAAATTTTGCACCTCAAGGCGCTGGAAACCGACAATGCCGAACACGGTGAGCACAATGAACAGCAGCACCGCGGGTACCGGATAGCGGATCGAGAGGGCGGAAATGTTCACTTTCTGGCGTCTCTCTTGACCCGCACAGAGACACCGTCCGATAGGAAAGCCCCGCCGGTCTGAACCACTTCGACAGCGGCTGAAAGTCCCCCCACCTCGATCCGGCCTTCACGGCGCTGGCCGGTGGTGATCACCTGCTGCTTCACCTTGTTGTAACGGTCGATGACGAACGCGTAGGACTTGCCGTCCCGCAGCACGACAGCACTATCGGGCAACGTCATGACTTCGATACTCTGGGTATCGATCACGCCGCTGCCATACATGCCGGCTCGCGCAGCCGAGCGCGGCGGAAGCTGCACATAGGCGATGCCGCGGCTAGTGCTGGTGCTGAGAGTCGGTGCCACCAGCCGCACCTTGCCTTCGACCAACTGCCCGTCGGGCAGCGTTACTCTTGCAGCCTGCCCCACGCGAACCTGCGCCAGTTGCTGCGCGTCGAGTTCCGCCTGCCATTCGATGCGACCCTGGCGCACCATCCTGAACAGCTCCTCTCCGGAGCTGACGACTTTGCCGAGCAAAGCCGAGCGCGAGGAGACGACACCGTCATCCACCGCGCGGATGCTGGTCTGGCCCAACTGGATCTCGGTGCTGCGCAATTGCGCACGCGCCGAATCCAGGCTGGCCTGGGCAGTCCGCTGGCTCACCTGGTAACTTTCGATCTGCTGGGCGGAGAGCGCGCCACTGTTCCCGACAAGACGCGCCCGCTCGACATCGCTGGCCGCCTTGCCGAGATTGGCCTGTGCCTCTGCCACCGCAGCCCGCAGTCTGGCCTGGTCGGCCAACAGGCTGTCACGCGCCAACGTCGCCAGTACCTGTCCCTTGCGCGCCCAGGTCCCGACATCGGCATCGATCGTGGCGATGCGATAGGGCCCCGTTTCGGCGCTGATGATCGCCTCCTGCCAAGCTGCCAAGGCACCGTTGGCGTTGACCTGGCGTGGCCAGATCAGCCTTTGCGGCTTAACCGCCTCCACCGTCAGCGCGGTCCCTTCCACAGCAACCTCCTCCGACGAGGAACAGCTCGGCAAGACAAGCGCCCCGAGTATCAGGGTGCAGCCGAGCCGCGCGCGGACAAGAAAACGGCTCATCGCTGTCGGGCTCCGATGGAAGATTGTGTCGGGATATCGTCGGTCGGCTCCCAGCCGCCGCCGAAGGCCTTGTAAAGCGCGATCCAGTAGCGAATCTGGGCCATGCGAAGATCGAGCAGCGTGCGCTGCGCGTCCAGCGCGTTGCGGCGGGCGCTCTCGCGTTCGATCATGCTCGTGGAGCCGACTTCGCGAAGCCGCTCAATGGCAGCGAAATTGGCCTGGTAACCTTGCGCGGCGCGCGTGGTGTCGGCATCGCGGACGCGGGCGGCATCGAGGCGGACCAGCGCCTGCTCGACCTCGAGCACGGCCGCTCGCACAGCTTCGCGATAGGTAGCGAGCTGGAGATCGTAGGCCGCGCGGGCGCTGTTCACCCCCGCACGTGCGCTCCCGCCGTCGAACAGCGGCAGCGAGATCGAAGGCCCGAACGACCATTGGGTCGTGCCGCCCGCAGTGATCGAGCCCCCCAATGTCAGACTGGGATAGAGATCGGCGGTAGCCGCGCCGATTTCGGCGCTGGCGGCAGCGAGCTCACGCTCGCTCGAAGCGATGTCGGGGCGCTGGCGCAGCAGGTCTACCGGTACTGAATCCACCGCCAGCACCGCCGGCTGCGGCAGCGTGCCGGCCCCCGGAGCCAGCATCTCGCGCAGTGCGGCCTCCTCAAGGCCAGTCAGCGACGTCAGGCTTTTCACCAGCAGGTCACACTGGGCGATCTGGTCGGTCAGGGTCGAGCGCACGCTGGCCTCACTGGCGTCTGTCAGCTCGGCGTCGGCTGGCGCAGTGAAGCCCGCATCGGTTTTAATCCGAGTCAGGCGTGCGGTTTCGCCCTGGGACTCGGCCTGCTGCCGGTACAGCTCGACCAACTGCTCACACCCGCGGTACTGGACGTAATCGTCGGCCACTTCGGCCGCCAGCGAAACGCGAGCATCGTGCCAATCGTCGACCCGGGCCTCTATCCGCGCTCGTGCAGCCTGGGTGTTGCGTCTGACTTTTCCGAACAGGTCGATCTCCCAGCTCGCATCAGCGCCGTATTGCAGGTCGTCAGACCAGTCCGTCTGCGTCTGTCCGTCGCTCTCGACCCGTTGGCCTGCGGCCGTGTACGATCCCGAGCCGGTGACATTCGGCAACCCTTGGGCGCGATTTCCCGCAAGTGTGGCGCGCGCCTGGTCGATCCGGGCGACAGCCTGCTCAAGCGTCGGGCTGTTATCCTCTGCGTAACGTTGCAGATCGGTGAGAACGGGATCGCCGAAGCGGTCCCACCATCCGATCAGTCTGCCATCCTCCCCGCCATGTGGCCGGGGCGCGACCCAGGCCGCAGCGGTCGCGATTTGCGGACGGTCATAGTCTGGGCCCACAGTGCAACCGCCAACGACTATGGCCGCAAATGCAACAAGGACATGCAAGCCGGCCGGCGAAACTTGTCCGGTGTGAAAACTCGGTAAGGCCATAGGGCAACCTTATAGCGCAGCCGGAGGTTATAATGTTAAAGATGAGTGTAAAGTTGGGAAAATGTAATGCTAAGTTATGTAAAGAAGCGAGACCATCCGACGCTCGGCAGGCATAGGAAATTGGGCGGTCACTGACAGGTCTGAGCGATGTCCAATATCCTGCTCATCGATGACGATCGCGAGCTTACCGCGATGCTCAGCGAATATTTGGATCGCGAAGGCTTCAGCACGTCGGCTGCCCATGACGGCCAGAGCGGCGAAATCGAAGCATTATCGGGACGCTACGACCTCGTTGTGCTCGACGTCATGCTCCCCCGTCTCTCCGGTATCGAGGTGCTGCGCCGCATCCGTCGGGCAAGCGCTATCCCGGTGCTGCTGCTTACCGCGCGCGGGGACGACGTCGATCGCATCTCCGGCCTCGATCTCGGCGCCGATGACTACGTGCCCAAGCCATGCTCGCCGGGCGAGCTGGTCGCGCGGCTTCGCGCCATCCTGCGGCGGGTGTCCGGCGGCCGCGACAATGACGCACCGCGCGCTCCCGTCACGGCCGGCGCGCTGACGCTTTGGCCAGGCGCACGCAGGGCCGAGTGGCGGGAAAAAGCGCTCGAGTTGACAGGAACGGAGTTCAGCCTGCTTGAGGAACTGGCGCGTAATGCAGGGCATGTCGTCAGCAAGGAACAATTGTCACTCAACGCCCTGGGCCGTGCGCTCACGCCCTTCGATCGCCGGATAGATGTGCATATCAGCAGCATTCGCAACAAGCTGGGACCGCGCGCTGACGGCCTGCCCTGGATCATCGGCATCAGGGGCAAAGGATATCAGTTGGCGAACGATTAGGAGATGACGGTGCTTGCGCAACTGGTGAGACCGGGACGGCTGTTCTGGAAGCTGTTCGCCGCTTTCACCCTGGCGACCGGCACGTCGTTCTTCGTCGGCGTCTATTTGATGGAATTCCTCAAACCGAACGCGGCCCCCATAGTCCCCGACTTCGAAACCCCGGTGCGGATCGCCGCGACACTCCAGGATCACGGGGTCGACGCCGCGCTTCCCCTGCTTCGGCAGGACGAGCCGGTCGGGCGGATCGCGCTCGTTACTCGCGATGGTGTCTGGGTCGCTGGCGCGCGTAATGTCGACGGGAACGCGCCAGGCGTGAATGTGACGAGCCCAGACGGCACTGCGTATCGGCTACGCGTTCGGCCTTCCGATCCCTTCGACCCCAATGGAACGGTTCCTCTGGTCATCGGAGCGTTCGTCAGCCTGTTTTTCAGCGCGGGCGTGGCGTGGTATCTTGCACGGCCGCTGACCCATCTTAGTCGCGGTTTCCGTGACATCGCGGCCGGGCATCTGGCGACGCGGCTGCACAGGCGGATAGGCTCCCGTCGCGACGAGATAGCAGACCTTACTCGCGAATTCGACAGCATGGCCGCCCAGCTCCAGCAACTTCTTGCAGCGCAGGAACGGCTGCTTCACGACATTTCGCACGAGCTGAGATCGCCGCTGGCACGGCTGCAGGTGGCGATCGGCCTCCTCCGGCAGGCGCCCGAAGACTTGCCAGATATGCTGGTTCGGGTGGAGCGCGAAGCCGAACGGCTGAACCAGCTGATCGAGGAGATACTAACCCTTGCCCGTCTCAAGGCCGGAACCACCGAGCTTTCAATGACGCGCGTTGACGCGATCGACCTGCTCACCGCGATCGTCGATGACGCGAATTTCGAGGCTCAGACCAAGGGATGCGAAGTGCGTTTCAAGCCCACCGGCTCGTTCGTGACCATGGCCTATGGCGAACTCCTCTATCGCGCCTATGAGAACGTCATCCGCAACGCAGTGAAATTTTCGCCGGAGAAGTCGCGGATCGATGTTCGCGCCGAAGTCCGGGGTGATGTGCTCGAAGTGCAGATCATTGATCACGGCCTGGGAATCCCGCCAGATATGCTGTCGGAGATGTTCGAGCCATTCAAACGCGCAGATCATTCCGAGGAAACTGGCGCGACCGGGTTCGGGCTCGGGCTCGCGATCGCGAAATATGCTGTCAATCGACATGGCGGAACCATTGTCGCCCGCCCCGGACCGCAAGAGCATGGACTGATTGTAGAGATCACGATTTCCGATACAGCCGACGATCCTCGATGAGCACGAGCGTGTGTAGCACGCAACGGTGAGTTCAGGCGGATGGCAACTTGTCCCTGATAGCCATCCCTTTGACAGAAGCGTTTGTGGCGGAGTGGAACGCGGCTAGGTGTAAAGCAGGCTTCAGTTCCTCTGCTTTCAATGATCGGAGAGGGCCGCATCGGGGATCGGCATCGGGTCGCCCCATTGCACCCCCAGTAGATCGTCGATCGTACCAAAGCCGCCTTGTTGGTCAGCAGGCAGCTTATCACCGTCCGTCCAGTGCTCGATCTCGTTACCCCAAGGGTCTTTCCAATAATCAAACACCTGACTGCCAAGATAGTGGCGTCCTACACCCCAAAAATGCTCTCGGCCACGCGTCTTGAGATATTCATGTCCACGCATCAGGTCGTCGAAATCAGCGACTTCGAAGGCCGAGTGGATGAAGCGCGGCGCGCCCTCTGCTTCGACGAGAAAGAGAGTGTGATGATCGCAGAGGTCGTCTCCCCGGTCGCAGCGCAGGAAAGCTCCGATCGCCCGGTCGTGTTCGCCGCCCGGCCGGATCTCGTCCGAGGTCAGCAGGCCGAAATGCTCTTTGTACCATTGTTCGGACTTGCGGAAGTCAGTTACCGCCACCACGACATGACCGAGCCGGAGCACGTTCGAAGGCTGCGGCGGAACTCGGCGAAAGACACCTTTGCGCGGATATTCTCCTCCCTGGTTCCAGGGAATGGTTGCAGGCATCTTAAGCGGCGTGGCCGGATCCTGCCCGGCACCCACTTCCACAATATAGCCATCGGGATCTGTAAGGCAAACCACGCGTCCACCCCCTGGCGCCCTGCAAGGCTGAGAGGCGATACCCGTCTTTGCCGCCAGCCGCTCAAGATCATCAAGCGAGGATGCCCACAGGCCAAAACCGATAAAACCCGGATCTCCCGGCTCCGTCACATGGATGAACGGCGCCGCGCGCTGGCCGCGCATATAAAGATTGCCATCGCTGCCGCCCGCGTCGCGCATCCCGAAATCTTCGAGAAAACCGCGCATGAGTGGAAGATCCGGCGCACGGAAGCGCACATGCGAGACGTCGACAGCCTTGATGATGCTCATGGTCCTCTCCGGTTCCAGCGACGCGTCCGTATTTGAACGCCGGGCGCTTTGCGAATCTGCGTTTACGGGACTCTAACGGCTGATGCCCGCAGGCGCAATTTAATCGATTATTCTTTACATTGAGGCATATTGCCGATTAGATGATCCACCTCGGAGAGGAGGATTACATGCAGGATCTAACGGGGAAGGTCGCCTTCATCACCGGCGGCGCGAGCGGCATGGGACTGGGCATGGCCCGTGCATTCGGCGCTGCTGGTATCCGATTGATGCTGGCCGACCTGCGCGCCGATCGGCTGGCCGAAGCCCAAGCTGCGCTCTCTGGAAAAGGCATCGAGGTTGCGACGCTGAAAGTCGACGTGGCGGACCGCGTAGCGATGGCCGCTGCGGCACAGGCCACAGTCGAGCGGTTCGGCAAGGTGCATATCGCCGTGGCCAACGCGGGCGTGGGCATCGTCGGCCGAGTTCGCGATGCCAGCTACGACGATTGGGACTGGAGCAACGGCGTCAATCTGGGTGGCGTGGTCAATACGATCCAGTCCTTCCTTCCCATCATCCGTGCGCAGGGGGAAGGTGGCCATATTATCGCCAACGCATCCATGGCTGGCCTTACCCCAGTTCCCCACGGCGGGGTTTATTCCGTACAGAAGAGCGCAGTCGTCGCGATCATGGAATCGCTGTTTAGTGAGCTGCGCGACGAAGGGATTGGCGCATCGGTCGTCTGCCCGGGCATGACGCGCACCAATATCGGCGAAACCCTCAAGCTGCGCCCGGACCGGTTTGGCGATCACGGAATCAAGGTCACAGTACCGCAGGGGGGACCGCCGCCGGGAGCCACCAATCCCATGGATTTTGCAATGGACCCGATGGAAGTGGGCGGACGCACGCTCAAGGGCATGTTGGCAGACGATCTCTACATCCTGACGCATAACGAATTTGCGGACGAAATCGCGGCGCAGTTCCAGCCAATCCTGGACGCAATGCCGCCGGCGGTCCCCATGCCCCCTCCCCCGCCGGGCGCGCCCGATCGAGCAGCAGCGATGTTTCCCGTCTATCGCGCCGTCCTTGCCGCCAAGGGCAAGATCTGATGGCAGTGCATCTCTACCATTTCGAACCAAACGCCAACGGCGGAAAGCCGCTGATCGCGCTGATCGAAAAGGGGGTAGCGTTCACCAGCCACTGGGTCGATCTGCTCAACTGGCAGCAACACCAGCCTGAATATCTGGCGATCAACCCAAAGGGGCAAGTCCCGACTCTCGTTCACGATGGCTGGGTCATCACCGAATCCACCCCGATGGGCGAATATATCGACGAGGCATTCGATGGCCCGCCACTCCGGCCAGCAGATCCCGCCGGTCGCGCAATCATGCGTCGCTGGAGCCGCTATGCCGATGAGTTTCTTGGTCCTTCGCTGAGCATGGTCGCGTGGAGCCGGTTTATCGGCCCGATGATGCGCCAACGCCCGCGCGAGGAACTGGACAAGGCCGTTTCCGCCATTCCCACACAGGAACGGATCAAGGCCTGGACCAAGACGATCGAGAACGACTTCCCTGCCGAGGAACTCGAGGAATCGTTGCGCCGCATTGCCTTCGCCGCGCAACGGATTGACGCCCGGCTGACGGAAACTCCGTGGCTGGCGGGCGAGAGCTATTCGCTCGCCGACATCAATGTCTTCAACATGGCTGCGGGGCTGCCCATGTTCATGCCCGATCGTATCAACGATCAGGCCACCCCCAATCTCCTGGACTGGATCGAACGCGTGGGGGCCCGACCGGCCGTGCGCGAAGCCCTCGCCTATTCCCGCAATTCCCTGAGGCCGGCCGCAAAATGACTACGCTCTATATCGCAGGCCCGGTCGGTCACTCGCTCAAGGTCCTTCTGGCGGCGGCGGAAAAGGAACTCACCCTCGCCACAGTCCCCGTCGATGCCATCGACCTGGAACAGCATCGCGATCCGTTGGCGAAGCTCACACCGACCGGCTGCCTGCCCGTCCTGGTGGACGGCCCGCTGGTTTTGACGGAATCCAGCATCATCAACGAATATCTCGACGAAACCGGTGAGCGCTTTGCGTTGATGCCGGCCGATCCCGGGGAGCGCTGGCGCGCACGGACATGGTTCAAATTCGTCAACGAGGACCTGGCGCCCGCAGTCGGGATACTGGCCTGGCGGGAGTGGGGTCTTCCGGCCCTTGAGACCGGGCGCCATGCCCGCCTGCCCGAAGCGATCAATGCAATCGCGGCGCTGGAACGGCGCAGCCACTGGCAGCAGGCGCTGGACGGCTTCCTTCCGGCCCAGCACGAGACAGCCGAGGCGAAGATCGCCAATTTTCTCGAGCTGACCGAGCAGCGTTTGGCGGCAAACGCCTACCTCGCGGGCGACGCATTTTCGCTGGCGGACATCGACGTCCTGCCTTTCGTGGAACCGCTCCGTCGGCTTCGTCCGGACCTGATTGGCGCCCACCCTGCAACAACTGCCTGGATCGAACGAATTCTGGCGCGCCCGAAGGTGGCGGCCGTCCATGCGGGATATAGCGACGAACTATGGGTTCCCGGCCCGGAACTCATTCGCTGGGGATGAAGGCGTTGCACGCCAGCGAACGGCACGCCCGCCGGAGTTCCCATCCGGCGGGCGTGAGCGTTTGGTCAGGCCCCAGCGGCAGCCAGTGTTTCGGCCACCTTGTTGGGCATGGCGAGTGCCTTCTGCACAGCCGGGCGGGCGTTCATCGCGTCGAGCCATTCGATGATACGCGGCGTGGCCCGATCATTGACGGTGTCGGGCATCAGGCGCGGCAACGAAGGCGCCACGCAATAGGTGGCGATGTCGGACAGCGAGTAGCTCGCGCCGGCCGTCCATTCGCTCTTCTGCAACAGCGCCTCCAGCCGGCGCACGCCTTCGGCGATATAGCCGCGCGATTCATCCAGTTGCGCCGGCGTGAACGAGGCGCCGGCAACCGTTGCCCATTTTTCCCGGCGGTCCGTCATCGGGATCCTGGCGATTTTCTCCGCCATGGCGGCTTCCCCCAGCTTCTTGGCCAGGGGGTGCAGCAGGAAATGCCAACCGATCCGGCTGCCATGCGGGCCGAAATAGTCGTCGATCCATTTGGTCCAGATACGCATCCGGGCGCGTTCGAGCGGATTGACCGGCTTGAGCGGCGGATCGGGAAAGACATCGTCAAGATACTCGTTGATTACGCTGGATTCGGTGATGATCGCGCCATCATGAACAAGCGTTGGCACGATCCCGTCCGGATTGATCGCGGTATAGGCCGGATCGTGCTGCTCGAAGGCCAGCAAGTTCACATAGTGGCTGTTGAATTCGATATTCTTTTCAAAGCAGCAGATCAGCACCTTCACGGAATTTGCGACAGGTTCCGCGTGATAAAGATCGATCATCATTCGTTCCTTCGGGGTTGTTTTACAGGAGATGGACATGTTTGAATTCAACGGCAGGAGCGCGTTCGTCACCGGCGGCGCCAGCGGTATGGGCCTGGGTATGGCCAAGGCATTCGCCCGCGAAGGGGCCCGGGTCACGATCGCCGACATCCGGCAGGATCATCTCGCTAACGCCGTTGCCGAAGCAAAGGCCGAAGGGCTCGAACTCGTTCCCTTCGTTCTCGACGTTACCGATCGTGAAGCCTTCGCCCGCGTCGCGGACGAGGCAGAAGCCGCCATCGGCCCGATCAGCCTGCTGTCTCTCAATGCCGGGATCGGCGTGCTGGGCCACATCAAGGACGCCACCTACGATGACTGGGACTGGATTCTGGGGGTCAATCTGGGCGGCGTGATCAATGGCGTGCGCACCTTCGTTCCACGTATCCGCGAGCACGGCCTTGGCGGCCATGTAATGGCCACCGCCTCTCTTGGCGGTCTCGTCGTCGCCAGTAGCGGCGGCATCTACTCCGCGGCCAAATTCGGCGTCGTGACGATGATGCAGTGCCTGCGTGACGATCTCGCCCGCGAAAGTATCGGCGTCTCCGTACTGTGCCCAGCTGCGGTCAATACCAACATTCACGAACATTACGGAATGCGTCCGACTGAATTCGGCCAGTCCAACTATGCCCAGACGCAGGAAGCAGCCGAAGGGCTGAAGCAGATGCTTCAGCAAGGCATGTCGCCCGATCGCGTCGGGGAACTCGTGGTCGAAGGAATTCGGGATAATAGCCTGTATATTCTCACTCATCCCAGCGCTCCCATAATCATCCAGCGCCGCGATGCATTGCTTGCCTCGGTGCCCGACGAACCGAAGAACGAAGCGCGCTGGCAGGCCGATCTGGCCGCAAGGCGCATGATGAATGAGCGCCTGGCCTGAGCGGAAAACGGTGGAAAGAATGGCATTCTTTCCACCGCATCCCGTCTATTTCATATTGATGGTGGCCATGGCCTCTCGATAGGGCTTCAGGACCTTCGTGTAGACATATGCGCTCACGGGGGTGAGCACCGCCGCAACAGTCGCCAGGGCGAGGTACAGCGATTTGTCGTTGCCAAACACATAGTCGGTCACGACTGCGACTACGCTGGGCCCCAACCCGTATCCGATGACGTTGTACATCACGAGATAGAGCGCGGTTATCTGTCCACGCATCCGGTTGGGCATGACAACCAGCATCGCCGCGTTCATCGCCCCAATCGTCGCAATCCCGATGACTGCATTGAGCAGGATAAGGGCAAGCGCCCAATGCGGATCCGGCATCAGCGGCGCGAGGATCATCAACGGCACCGCACACCAATAGGCTATCGCGGTGATCCTGGGGTTGGCGTCTGCGTAGCCACGCTCGTAGAGAAACTCGGCAATCCGGAACCCGATTAGAATTCCGAGCGGGTTCACGATCAGCCCCAGCGTTCCCGCAATCGTGCCGTATCTCTCGGGCGACCAGTCGTAAGTCCGTTCGAAGAATGCGGGGGTCCAGGCTTGCACGCCAGATCCCACAATGCTGTGCAACGCCAACCCGATAAACATCGGAGCGAACAGCCTGCGGTTGTCCTTGAGATATACCAGAACCGTTCGCAGCGTTGGCGCTCCCGGTGCGTTCCAGTCGCTCCGTCCTCTCCGCTTCGGCTCGGGCACGGTCAGATAGAGCATCGCGGCGATCAGTCCTGGAAAGCCGACGATGATAAAGGTCGCCTGCCAAGGGTATATTGTACCCAGGATGGGCACGTCGACCGTTCCCACCCGTGTGAGCGCGCCGATAACGAGCCCTCCGAGCAACAAGGCAAGACCATTGCCGGCAACGAAGGCAAGCCCCAGGATGGACATCGCCCGCGCCAGCCTTTCCTTCGGAAAGAGGTCGGAAATTGCAGAGGAAATCGCCGGCGACACAGCGGAGTCTCCCGCACCCACCCCAACTCGGCATAAAGCAAGCTGAATGAAGTTTGAGGCCAGACCGCAGAGCATCGTCGATACGCTCCACACAGCGGCAGCGATACCCAATATCCGTCGGCGGCTCCCCGTGTCGACGAGCCGCGCCACGGGGAGCCCGAGCAGAAGATACAATGTGACGAAGGCAAAACCCATCACGAGACTGAGCTGTGTGTCGCTCAGATCGAGATCGTTCTTGATCGGCTCAACGAGGAGGTTAAGCACCCCGCGGTCGAGATAAGAGACCGCTAGCGTCACACTGAAGACGAAGACTGCCCACCACGCCTGTCGAGGCGGCGGCCAGCCGTCCTCCCCAGCCAGGTCGGAAGAGTCTGAGCCGGCCACCGGCTCCACAGCATCGAGCTTCATAACCACAACCTACAATCTGCGCGTCAGAATTCGCGCTTCAGAGTCAAGCGCCACTCGCGCGGTCGGCCAGGCTGCCCCAGCGCAATTCCCGAAATATTGTAGGTCTCGAACTTGTTGAGATAATAGTATTTGTCGAACAGATTAGTCACCGCGAGCGACACCTTTGTGCGCCCGTCATTTGAGCCCCACGTCACGCGCGCATTGGCCAACACATAGCTGTCCAGAGAGCTGTAGACGTTCTGGGCCGACGAGGTGAACATGTCGTCCTGGAAGCTGATGTCAAATCGCGGCGTCAGCGTTCCGAAAGATCCCAGATTCGCTTCATATTGTGCACCGATGTTCCACTTCCACTCGGGCGTGAAGGGGCGCTTCGTGTTAAGCGTTAGGCCAGATGCCAGCGCGGCGACCGACAGATCCGTAAATTTGAAACTTAGATAACTAAGCGACGCGTCGATTGAAAAGCCACTAATCGGTCGCAGGACGGTTTCGAGTTCAAACCCCTTCAGATCCGCCCTGCCCCCGTTGATCACCACGGCCGATGGGAAGGTTCCCGCCGATGGGTTGTAGCCCGGAGACGAGGGATCCTCGTCAATCGGAATGTTGGGATTGACGTAGCGTGTATTGGTGCCGACCAGGATATTGTCGTATTTGTTGAGGAAGACAGCACCGTTAATGGTTACCGCGCGGTCGGCGAACTGTGATTTGAAGCCCAGTTCGAATGCCGTGAGGGTTTCCGGAGAAAACGCCACGACCTGATTGCTCCAGAATGGGCGCGGATTGATGCCACCACTGCGATACCCGGTGGAGATCTGCCCATAGAGCATCACGTCGTCGGTCGGATGGAAATCGACATTGACCTTGTAGTCGAACCGATGCCCGCTGAAGGAAGCGCCTACTCCGTCAATTGCGGCGAGCGCCGGCGGCGGCGAGCCGGTGTTGGGGTCGGTTCGGTTATAGACGTAATCCTTCTTTTCATCTGAATAGCGCACCCCACCCGTCAAGTTCAGCCGATCGGTAAGATGCAGCGTCGCGTGCGCAAAACCGGAGACGCTGCGTGCTTCGACCGGGTCGTCCAGCAAGGTGTCGAAAGTGGTCGGGTAGAATACGCGCCCACCGGTCCGGTCGTTTGCCTTGAAGAAGAAACCGCCGATGGTCCAGTCGAGTGCGGTGCCGAAGCTCGTCCCGGAGAGCCTCATCTCCTGCGATACCTGTTTGTGCCGGAAATCGTTGAACACGAGCTGGAAGTTGAACGGGCTTTCATCTGCATCACTGGAGAATTGCCCATGGTACTGGCGGTAGGCCGTGATGGAGGTAAGTGTCAGCGTGTCGGACAGCCGTGCCTCGACACGTCCGGAAACACCCCATTCCTTGAGATTGTTATAGCGGTCCAACGCATAGTCGGTCGCCGGCAGCGTAACGCTCTGCGAATAGATGCCACCCGGATTGGCATAGGTTGCGTAGTTCATGTAGGTGCCGGCCGTCACGAACTTGGAATCGAACGCCACTCCATTCAGGAAGGCCCTGCCCCGGCTATCAGCCGCAGTCAGCACGGTTGCGGCCGGCTCGGAACGATCAACAGTGTGGTCCGCGATGATCGTGACGTCGACATTCTCGTTAGGCGTCCACAGCAACGTCCCGCGCAGGCCGTAATAGTCCTGCCCGCCCTCATGTCCAATTACGCAGGAATGGGCGTTGGTCTGTGACGATGGCACGCCTGAACCGGGGTGCAAACACTCATAATCGTAGCTGGTGACATAGCCTTGGCTTCGCTGTGCGACGCCAGCCACGCGAAAGGCCAGCTTGTCAGCCACGATAGGAATATTGACACTGCCACGCAGGCCGACGCGGTCGAAGCTGCCGAGCGTCCCTTCAACATAACCGCCGAATTCGTTGTCCGGCCGCGCCGAATACAGTTTCACTGTCCCGCCAATCGAGTTTTTTCCTGCCAGCGTGCCCTGCGGCCCGCGCAGAATCTCAACACGATCCAAATCGACAAGGTCGAAGATGCTGCCGAACACCGTCGAATAATAGACATCGTCGATATACACGCCGACGCCGGGTTCGAGCGCGAAGTTCGTATCCCCTTGGCCGATGCCGCGAATAAAGACCTGCGCCGCCGGTCCGTAGACCGATCCGGCAGGCTTGATCACCACGTTCGGGGCCTGCTCACCGACCTCCGTGAAATTGGTGACGCCGCGAGATTCGAGCAAGGCGGAATCAAGTGCGGTAATTGCCAGCGGGGTATCCTGGACACGCTGGGATCGAAATTGCGCGGTGACGACGATGTCCTGGATACCTTGCGCCTGACTCTCCCCGCTGTCGGCGGCCGCTTCATTATCCACCGACTGCGGTTGATCCTGTGCCAACACAATCTGTGGGGCGCCAAGCACGGTACCCGCGAGCAATATGGCAAAAGCCGCGACCGGACGGCGCACCATTGCCACGTCGAACGAATTGCTAAGTTTCATTGACAATTCCTCCCCCACGCCGACGATTCCGACGTTTTTCATATATGGGAGATATAATCGGCGATTCTGCCGAAGAGTCAATATTTATCGATTAAATTTGAATCAGTCCGAATTCAGGCTGCAATCGGGTCGGTTCGAAGCTGCTCAATGACCCGTGCCGCCGTTTCTCGAACATGGGCCTGCGCAAGCCGAATTGCTGTATCGGTCTGGCGATTAATCACAGCGTCAGCCATCGCGCGATGCTCGGCTGCAGTATCGCGATGAGAAGGTTTATCCGTTTTTTGAGACACCATCCTGTACCGATCGGTGAGATCAAACAGTGTGTCCATCAGCTCGATGAGCATTGGCGCACCGCAAGCCGCGATCAGTGACCTGTGAAAATCGCGATGCGCGCGCCGAGCATCTGGATTGAGTCTGGGCGGGTCGCCTATCGTCCACGCGGTTCGGGACAAACGGTGCAGCGCGAGCACGATATCCTCCTCCCACGCGGCGTCGCCGTTTTCGATGGAACGCGGCAGCAGCACCTCGTAAAGCAGGCAGCGGCTTTCAGTGAGCTCGTTGATATCCTCCAGGGACATCGGAGCCACGACAAAGCCGCGCTGATCGATCTGCATTACCAGCCGCTCGCTTGAGAGCCGATTGAGCGCCTCGCGAATAGGCGAGGTGCCCAAACCATAGCGGCTCTTCAGCGCCTCGATCCTCAGCTTTTGACCAGGCTCCAGAAGGCAGCTCACGATATCCGTACGAATCTGGTCGTAAACGGACGAGGTAAGCGTTGGCCGTTCGCTTGAGGCAGGGTCCAGTTTCGGTCTCGCCAACTCCATATTCTCCTTTGTTTCCTTGTCTGCCAGAGACCGGTCGAAACTTCAATCAAATGCCAGATTTTGGATTTTTATCGATTTTTATGCACAAACCATTGACCAACCGATAATTCTTCCGGATGTTGGACTTCGCAACAGAATCGGGGGGAGGTGCTAGTGAAAATTGCGCGTTTCGATGCAGGGCAAGGGGCGGAGATCGGGATAGTGACCGATCAAGGCTTGGTTCCTGTGGGTCGGGCGGCGCCACAGCTCCCGAATGACATGATCGCGATTATAGCCGGCTGGGATCAGTTCCAGGCTGAATTCCAGCGCCTTTCCACAACGGGCGAAACCATCGGGCTCGAACCTCAGCAATTGCTCGCGCCGATCGCGCGGCCGGGAAAAATCTTGGCCATAGGCCTCAATTATGCCGATCATATCGCGGAAAGCGGCCTCGATACGCCGACCGATCAGGTCTGGTTCTGCAAGCATGACAACGCCGTGAACGGGCCCAATGCGCCCATTCAGATTCCAAGGGTGTCGTCCATGGTGGATTACGAAGCGGAGATGGTCGCCATAATCGGCGAAGGCGGCAAGCACATCGCCCACTCCGATGCTTCTGCGGCTGTATTTGGCTATTGCGTCGGTAACGACGTGAGCGTGCGTGATTGGCAGTGGCGAACGCCGCAGTGGATGCTTGGCAAGTCCTTCGACACACACGGCCCCTTCGGCCCCTGGATCACCACGGCAGACGAAGTCGGCGACCCGCACCGGCTGGGCATTCGCGCAATCATCAATGACGATGTCCGACAGAACTCCAACACAAGGCATCTCGTTTTCAACGTCTGGGATCAGGTGTCATACCTCAGCCAGGCAATGACACTGTCCGCCGGCGACATCATCTACACAGGCACTCCGGGCGGCGTGGGAGCCGCGACCAAAAGCTGGCTCAAGCCGGGTGATGTCTGCCGCATCGAGATAGATGAGCTGGGGGCAATCGAAGCGCGCTGCGAAGCCGAAGGCTGAAGGGCATGGGCCAGCCCTACGACTATGACGTCGCCATTATCGGCCTCGGTCCCGTGGGCGCAATGCTCGCAGCCCTCCTCGGGCGCCAGGGTGTATCCGTGCTTGCACTCGATCGCAGCATGGTAGTCTACCCGGAACCCAGAGCCGCCCATGTCGACGGGGAAATCATCCGGATTTTTCAGAAACTCGGGCTCGTCGGGCAAATCGCTCCACACATCAGGCCAGCGCCGCCCTATGAGTTCCGCAACAAGCAAGGCGGCATCCTGATAGGGGTTCCCGAAGCCGAGATCGGCACGGATGGCTGGTACACTCATTACATGATCTATCAGCCGGGGTTGGAGATCGCCCTGCGGCAGCAAATTGCCAATCTGGCGACTGTCAACGTTCAGCTCGGCGCGACATTCTCCGGTTTCGTCGAGGACGACGACGGCATTGCGCTGACATACACATCGGAAGGTGAGGAAATTGGAACCCACGCCAGATGGCTGATTGGCTGCGACGGTGGGGCCAGCCAGGTTCGCAAAGCTGTCGACATCGAACTGGATGATTACGGCTTCGACGAACCCTGGCTCGTCGTCGACGCGCTGGTTGCCGATGCGACGCTTCTGCCGCCCTGTTGCGTACAATACTGCTATCCCGAACGCCCCACGACCTGCACTCCGCTCGGCCCCGGCAGGCACCGCTGGGAATTCATGATCGTCCCAGGAGACGATCCCGCCACCATCGCGGACGATCAAAGCGTGGCAAAACTCCTCGAACCTTGGGGCGGACCCGCCAATCTCGTGATCGAACGAAAAGCTGTCTACCACTTCCACGGGCTTGTTGCGAAACAGTGGCGCAAAGGGCACGTTGTGCTGGCCGGCGATGCGGCCCATCAAATGCCGCCCTTTGCCGGACAAGGCATGTGCGGTGGCATTCGCGACGCGGAAAACCTTGCCTGGAAACTTGGCACCGTACTGCGTGGGAAAGCGCCAGACACGATACTGGACAGCATGCAGCCCGAACGCGAGCCGCAGGTGCGCGGCATCACCGAGATGGCGATTGCGGCAGGCAAGATCGTGTGCACGACCGACCCCGAAATAGCGGCACAGCGCGATGCCGAGGCGGCGGAGCGAGCCGCGCGAGGCGAAGAATCTCCGTCGCTGCCGATGCCGCCGCTCGGACGGAGCGCGATGTTGCGCGATGACGAGACAAGTGGAACCATGTTTCCACAGTTCGTCTCAACTGCGCGTCAGCGTTCCGACGACGTGCTTGGGTCTGGACCATGGCTGATTTACACCGGCGCGCCTCCCTCGGATGCAAGCGGCCTTTCATGCCATCCGGCAAACATGGCACCGTTAGACCGGTTCGGAACGGCCTTTGCCGATTGGCTGACCAGGCACGGAGCAGAGGCAGTGCTGGTTCGCCCAGACCGGGTGGTCTTCGGTGCAGGCAAGGCTGACGAACTGATCCGCGACTGGCGCAAGGCTTTGACGGGTCGGAATGTGGCCGGTGCGGCCGCATGATCGATTTCTACACAGCCGCGACACCTAACGGCTGGAAGGTCGCCATCGCGCTGGAGGAACTGGGGCTGGAATATACCGTCCACGCCTTCCAACTATCCGCGGACGAACATAAGACGGCAGAATATCTGGCGCTTAATCCGAACGGCAGGATTCCGACTATCGTCGATCACGATGCCCCGAGCGGTCCACTGACGATCTTCGAATCCGGCGCCATTCTGATCCATCTGGCCGAACGGACCGGCAGGTTGCTTCCGCCCGATCCGGCCGGCCGGTCCCGCGTGATCCAGTGGCTCATGCTGCAGATGAGCGGCATTGGCCCCATGATGGGGCAGGCAGGCGTATTCTATCGCTACGCGCCGGAGAAAATTCCCTTCGCGATAGAACGTTACCAGCGCGAAGTGCGTCGGCTGCTGGGAGTATTGGATGGACAGCTTGCGACCCGCGATTATTTTGCCGGCGAGTTCAGCATAGCCGATATCGCTTACTATCCTTGGACGATCAGCCACGATTTTGTCGGTGTCGGCATTGAGGGGCTCGACCATCTAGCCAGATGGCTCGCACGTATGGCTGAGCGGCCTTCCGTCCAGCGCGGCATGGCCATTCCCTATGCCGTCGATTTTGCGGCGATCGACAGGGAAGAAATCGACCGCCGTCGACAGAATCTCGTCTGACAGCAAACGTCCCAGACAAGAGGACATTCCATGAAGCTTGCGACCTTACGCGACGGTAGTGCGGACGGACGACTGGTCTTGGTGAGCAACGACCTGACACATATCGCGCCTGCCGAGGGTTTCCCCACACTGCAGGCAGCACTCGACGATTGGGCAGTATCCGGGCCCCTCATCCGCGCCGCTGCCGGATTGCTGGAAGCAGGAACGCTAAAAGACATGCGTGAATGCTCAATGAGCGAACTTGCCGCCCCCCTCCCCCGCGCGTGGCAATGGCTCGACGGTTCAGCGTTTCCATCCCATGCAACACTCATGCAGAAGGCTTTCGGCCTCCCGCCGGTCGAAGGCGATCGCCCGCTCATGTATCAGGGCCTTTCCCACAGTTTCCTGGGCCCGTTCGACGATGTCGCGCTTCCATCGGAGGCCGACGGCATCGACTTCGAAGCGGAACTCGGCATAATCACGGACGCCGTGCCGATGGGAATATCGGCCGAAGATGCATTGACACACATTCGCCTGTTTGTACTCATCAACGATTGGTCACTACGAACGATCGCGCCGATTGAGATGAAGACCGGCTTTGGCTGGATTCAGGCCAAGCCAGCCTGCAGCATGGCCCCCATCGCAGTCACGCCGGACGAGTTCGGTGCGCATTGGGCAAACGGGCGGCTGGAGGCGAGTGTTCAGGTGTGGCGTAACGGAAATCTCTTCGGCGATGTGCCAACCAGTGAGATGGAGTTCGGTTTTGGTGATCTCATCGCACACGCGGCGCGCACTCGTTCCCTTTGCGCCGGCACGATCATAGGCTCTGGGACGGTCTCGTCCAGCACCTACGCAGAGCACGGCTCCTGTTGCATCAGCGAGCGGCGAGCCGCTGAAATAAACGAGAGAGGAATTGCTACCACACCGTTCCTGCGCTTTGGCGAGCAGGTCAGTATCAGTGCGCGGGTAGGTCAGCTGGAACCTTTCGGACTCACTCACCAGAATGTGCTGTCATCCCAACCGCAACACGCGGCCGCTAGGCGACGTGAACAAGGCGGCAGCACGGCCGCTTGAACGCTATCAAGCCTCTGCCATCAGCAGGCCCCACCAGCCCGGCACCAGCGATGCTACCAGCAAGGCTGCCATCGACCAGTTGAATATACGAAGAGCCCCAGGCCTAGCGAGCACCCCTTGCAGCATCGATCGGCCAGCCCCTGCCCATTGACTGGGATGAACAGCGCAAGCTCTTTGCCTGACTTTCCTTCCCGGCAAGGCCCTGACCTGCCTCGATAAATCCGCTCGAAGCCGTTCGAGTTCGAATCCCGCCCGCCTGCCTTCAGGCGGGCTTTTTGGTGTCCGCGGAGTCCATGCCCCTTAGGCCATTGGAAAGCCTCGGTTTTTGCCAAACCGTACGTCTCTGGTGTCGGGCAAAATGGCGCCTCTCCAGGGAGCCGGATTTTGTGAGAGGCGTCTCGAAAATCGTCGGTCTCTGCACCGCATTGCAGGGCCCAAGCCGCACAATTGCGCCATTCACACGCCGATAGGCGCAAGGCTCAGTATGTGAATGGGGTTCAATGGCGGAGAGGGTGGGATTCGAACCCACGGTACGGTTGCCCGTACACCGCATTTCGAGTGCGGCGCATTCGACCTCTCTGCCACCTCTCCGTATCGGGTGTATCGGGCGCTGCGCTGCGTCCGGGGCCGGGATGCGGGCGCCTAGCCCAAGGCTTGGCGCTTGCCAAGCCCCTAAGCTCCCTCTCTCGCTGTAAAACGTGGCTAAAAGCGGGGAGAGGCGGCTTGGGGCGCTTGTTTCGGGGGCCGGGCCAACTATATTCACGCCCATGGATCGTGCCCATTTCTTTTCTCCCAATGCCGGCCGCCGAATCGACGCCCCTCTCCATGCCGAAGCCCGCTTCGCCATTGGCGACGTGGTGAAGCACAAGCTGTTCGATTTTCGCGGCGTCATTTTCGATATCGACCCGGTCTTCGCCAATAGCGAGGAATGGTACGAGGCAATCCCGCAGGACATGCGTCCGCGGCGGGACCAGCCCTTTTACCACCTGCTGGCCGAGAATGACGATTCGTCCTACGTCGCCTATGTCAGCCAGCAGAACCTGACGTCCGACAGCGAAGGCGGCCCGGTGGACCACCCCAGCGTATCCCAGCTGTTCGACGGTTTTGCCGAAGGCCGCTATCGCCTGCGCCGCAGCCTGACGCATTAAGGCAGGCGGCGCGCCCCGGCCCCATTTGGCTCAGGGCAGGTAAGCAGCCTTCAGCTCTTCAACTTCCAGCCGCTCTTGAGCACCCGATAGCAGACATAGCCGAAGACGAGGTTGAGTACACCCAGCCCCACTGCCGCGCTCAGCACGGCCTGGTTGGTGTTGCCGATGTCGCTGGCGCCCAGAAAGCCGAAGCGGAAGCCGGAGATTACGTAGAAGAACGGATTGGCGCGGCTCACCGTCTGGAAGGCAGGGGCGAGGTTGTGGATCACATAGAAAGTGCCCGACAGAAGCGAGAGCGGCTGGATCACGAAATTGGTGACGGCGGCGGCATGATCGAATTTGTCGGCCCACAGCGAGGTCATCAGCCCCATCAGCGCCAGCAATATCGCGCCCATCAGGCCGAACCATGCAATCGCCCAAGGATGCGCGGCATGGAGCGAAACGCCCGGCCACAGCATCATCGCGGCCGAAACCGCGAGGCCCACCAGGAAGGCCCGCGTCATCGCCGCACCGACGATGCCGATCATCAATTCGCCTTCGGAAAGCGGCGGCATGAGGTAATCGACGATGGTGCCCTGCATCTTGCCGCCCAGCAGCGAGAAGCTGGAATTGGCAAAGGCATTCTGCATCATGCCCATCATGATCAGGCCCGGCGCCACGAAGCTGGCGAAGGGCACGCCCAGCACTTCACGCCCGCCGCGGCCCATCGCCACGGTGAATATTGCAAGAAACAGCAAGGTTGTTACCGCCGGGGCCCATACAGTCTGGGTCTGGACCTTGAGAAAACGGCGGACCTCCTTCATATAGAGAGTCCACAGCCCGATGCGGTTCACTCCGCCAATCACGGGCGTCCCATGCGGCAGGAACGGCCGCTTCACTTCGCCCGTAGCGCGGGCATGCTCGGTTGTCGTCGGGGCTTGATCGGCCATATGCTGGCGACTATCGGCAGTGGCTTGCGCTGACAAGGCTTGTGAGGCCGTTCCGGGCGTATGATTTGTTGAGGAATTGAAAGCCGAATGAGCTGGACCGACGAACGGATCGCCACCCTGACCAAGATGTGGGAAGGCGGCGCCACCGCAAGCCAGATCGCCGAGGAGCTGGGCGGAGTCTCGCGCAATGCCGTGATCGGCAAGGCGCACCGCCTTGGCCTGAAGTCGCGCCCCTCGCCCGTGAAGGCGAATGAGGATGGCGCGGAAAAGGCCCCCGCACGGAAGAAGGAAACCAAGCCCCCCAAGGCAAGGGAGAAGGCGCCTGCCCCCGAAAAGCCGGTGGCTGCCGCCCGCCCCGCCGCTGCAGCGCCCCGGCCGGTGGCCGAATCGCCTGCCGCTCCTGCCGGTGCGGCATCGCCGAGCCAGCCGCTGCCCGGCTCCACTGGCGAGCCCAAGCCCAAGATCGTCTCGGTCGGCCCCGGCGGCTTCCTGCGCCAGGGCCCCGGCGATCAGCAGGCGCCCATCCCGCCCGCCCCGCCGCGCCGCCTTGTGCCCGCCAAGCCGAGCCAGGAGATTGCCGACAAGACCAGCCTGCTCGATCTGAACGATCGGGTCTGCCGCTGGCCGATGGGCCATCCGGGCGAACCCGATTTCCACTTCTGCGGCGAGAAGGTGAACCCCGGTTTCCCTTATTGCGTGGAACATTGCGGCCGGGCCTATCAGGCGCAGCTGCCGCGCGGTTCGCGCCGCCCCCCTCCGCCGCTGCCCTTCGGCGGCCCGCGGGTTCGCTGAGGCGCATAGAAACCACTTTCCTACAGCCGGGTGCAGCGACTAGAGCTTCCCCGGCTGTTTGACATGGTGAGTTGACTGAACCGGGCGATATCGGCCAGTTCGGCGCCCGGCGCAAAGGTCACATTCTGGCATCGCCGGAATTGGCTTAATTTATTGAATTAAATGGATTTTGCCGAGGAAGGGTCACAGTGTTTCACGGGCTGGTCTGGGTAAACTTCGCGGCCTATCTCCCGGGTATAGCCGGCACCACGGCCTTGCCGTCCTTCCATTCGATCAGGCCCACGCGGTTGCCTGCCGGGTCGGTGATCATGCCCAGCACCACCACGCCGGGAACTTCCAGCCGGGGGAAGACGATTTTCCCGCCAAGCTCCACTGCCCTTGCCTGCGTGGCGGTGACATCGGCCACGCCGAAATAGGGCGCACTGCCAGTTTCCGGCCCCAGGTTGGGCGGCTCCACCTGCAGCATCCCGCTCATCATCGCCTCGGCGGGAATGGTAAGGCTGCCGTCCTCGCCGATGGTCCAGCCGAACAGGCCGGAATAGAAGGCGCGCTGGGCGGCAAGGTTCGGCCCGGCGATGTGGAAATAGACCAGCGGAGCAGGCTGGGCCTGCGCTGCGGCCGGAGCGGCGAGTGCACAAAGACCCGCCAGGAATGCCGCCTTGGCCCGCATCGCCTGTCTCCCTCTCCTAATTCCGCTCGGTAGAGCTGAATTCGAACCCTACGCCGCCATCCCCATCGGCTTTCACGACCGGCCGATTGCCGGTGGCCAGCAGATTGCGGGCCATTTCGGCGCGCATGCTCTCAAACACGACGCGGCCCTTCGGCGGGTCCTGCACCGGGAAGGCCTCTTCCATCTCGCGGTTGCGCTGCTGCACTTCCGGCAGGAATTCACGGTTGGTGAAGATGTAGAAGCGGTTTTCCCTGATCGCCTGAACCACGGCGCGACCAGTATCGAGGGGGTCGATCGCGGCACGGGCGGCATCCCACAGGGCCTTCTGGAAATCGCCGGCCGCTTCCTCGTTGAAATCGGTCTCCGGCTCGTCCTCGGGCGGGTGGAGCATGCCGGTGCGGGTGGCGCCGGGGAACAGGCAGGAGACGCCGATGCCCAGCGGGGCAAGCTGCATCCGCAGGCTCTCCGCATAGCCACGCACGGCATATTTGGAGGCCGAGTAAGCCGCAAGGCCCGGCAGTGGCACGATCCCGGCCATGGAGGATGTGCAGACCACGTGCCCGCCCTCGCCCTGCGCCTTGATGATCGGGACCACGATCTTGCTGCCGTTGATCACCCCGCCCAGATTGACGGCCATCACCTTGTCGAAATCGGTGAAATCGGGATCGTCCGCCGTGCCGCCGCCATTGATCCCGGCATTGTTGCACAGCACATGGATCTTGCCGAAAGTGGCCAGCGCCTCGTCCGCCGCGTCGCTCAAATTCGCGCGGTCGGCCACGTCGGTGCGGATGAAATGGGCGGCATTATTGCCTTTGAGCGCCGCCTTCGCCTTTTCGATATGGGCGGTGCTCCAGTCGGCCACCACCACCTTCATCCCCTCGGCCAGAAAGGCGCGGACGAGGCCGAAGCCGATCCCGTTCGCCCCGCCGGTGATGAAGGCCACCTTGCCTGTCAGGTCTTGCATGTTGTCCTCTCCAATATCCCGTTCGCAAGCTCCGTTCGTGCCGAGCCTGTCGAAGCACTGTTCTTTAATTGGCCGGGTTGGCGATTAGCCCTCATCCTCCCGGTAATTTCCGAAGCTGTCGACCTCTTCCATCCGGTCGGGCGTGGCATCCAGAACGGCCTGGGCACGGGCGCGCATCGCATCCTTGTACATGCCATGGGTGACGAGATAGGTCGTATTGGCAAGGATGCCGTCGGCCACCAGATGGCCCACATCCACCGGCTCCATCCAGTTATCGCCCACGATCCGGCGGGCAAGTTTCTTCTCCGCCGCCTTGAAGCCGCTGCCTTCGCGCAGATGTTCGGGCCGGTTGTCGATCGTTTCGTGGATGTTGGACTTCACTGGGCCCGGCAGCAGGATCGAGACGCCGATATCGTGCCCGGCGAGCTCCGCCTTAACCGACTCGCAGAAATGGCACACGGCGGCCTTGCTGGCGGCATAGATCGCCATTTGCGATGGCATCACCACTTCGGCGGCGAGGCTGGCGGTGGAAACAATATGCCCGCCCCGCCCATGCGCCACCATCTGCGGCAGGAATTCGGTGAAGCCGTTGATCACCCCGCCGACATTCACCCCGAAGCCGAAATCGTAATCGGCATAGGTCGCCTCCAGCAGCGGGCCTTCCAGACCGACACCGGCATTGTTCACCAGAATGTCGATCCCGCCGAACTGGTCGAGCATCTTCTGTGCGGCCTCGCGATATTTCTCGCGATTGGTGACGTCGAGCTGCAGGGCGGAGACGGCATTGGACTTGCCGCCGCCAGCGAAGCCGGCCAGCGCATTATCGATATGATCCTGCCGCAGATCGGCAATCACCACCTGCGCGCCGCGTTCGACCAGCACCTTCGATATGCCGAGCCCGATCCCGCTGGCCCCACCCGTGATGAACGCAATTTTACCTTCGAACGACTGAATCGGCATCTCAAACTCCCGGCATGTGCTTTCGGGAGATTTGGCAGAGCCGCAGCGCATCGTCCATGGCCGCCAGCGAAATAGGGTTCAACCGGCCCGGCGGGGCTCGGGCAGCAGGAACACGACATAGCCCTTGAAATGCGGATCGCTGGCCAGCCCCCTGGGCGTACGCCATTCCCCGCCGTCCACCAGCGCCACCTTGTAAGGCAGGCACAGGCGCGACAGGGATGCGAGGTAGCTCTCATAGCCCGGAATGGTGCTGCGGCCCTGATAGGTCTGCACCACGATCTCATCCACTACCGTGCCCAGCTTCGCCAGCGCGGCGGGATCGCCATTGGCGCTCCAGTCCATCAGCCCGGTGATCGACAGCCGCATGCCCCTCGGCAGGGCGCGCCGCAACTGGCCGAGGAACTGCGCATAGAGATCGAGATGGAGCGTGGCGGAATCGAAATCCACCTGCACCCCGCGCAGATTGGCCCCGGCGGCCTTCCAGCGAGCGATCTCACGCAGCAGCTGGCGGGTTACTTCCGGCGTCCAGTCGATCCGTTCCACCCGCAGCACCAGCCAGACATCGGCATGGCGCGCGCGGGGCGCCTGCGGGCGCAGGGGGACGAAGCGTGTATTGTCAGCCGCGCGCACCTCGCCCGCCAGCACATAGACCGTCTTCGCCCGGTCCAGCAGCGGCGGCGGCTTCACTCCGGCCCACAGGAAGAAGGCATCGTGCTTTGCGGCATCGACCCGCCCGGCATCTCCACCGCTCTCCGGCCCGCCCTGCCCGCAGGCGGCGAGCAGCAGCGCGCCCGCCAGCGCGGCGAGGCGCAGCCTACCAGAAATATTTCAGCTCCCTGGCCCATTTGCTGGCCGGGTAATCGCGCTTGAGCGTGTTGAACCAGGCCTTGCGCTGTTCGATCGGCACTTCCTCGTCGCCGCAGCTATTATACCCGGCCGGGGCATAGCAACGCACCGCGCGATAGAGCGCATAGGCCTTGTCGTTCGGCGTGGCGGCGGGATCGGCCATGATCGAGCGATAGAAGCTGCCGCGCGGGATTGCCGTGCCGGGGAACAGTTCCTTGCCGCTGCCCAGCTCTCCCCCATCGGCGGTGGGGGAGTAGGAACCGAAATCGTCAAACCCGTTGAGGCGGTAGAATTCGCCCAGGCACAGGCGCCCCTTCACATCCTTCGGGTTCTTCGTCAGCAGCGCCGCCGTCTGGCCCAGCTTGGGGCAAGCGTAGCCATCGCTGAAGCGCCCGCTGGTGAACAGGCCCACGGGGATCGTCTCGCCCATCTCCAGCCGCCACAGGCCAGCCTCTGTATCCGCCGCTTCGGGCACCAGCGCCAGATCCTTCACGAAGCTGGCATAGAAGCCGCGCGAAAGCTGTTTGTAGAGCAGAGTAAACAGCGCAAGCTGCCGCTCCGCCTCCGGCCGCGCCGCATTGCCTGCCTCGCGCCGAAGGACATCCGGGCCGATCACCCGCTCCATCAGCAGCTTGCGGATCATGCTTTCCTGCACCGGAGAATCCTCGGCAAAGACCTTGCCCGGCTGCCCCGCCCGCTCCCAATGGAGCGCCAACCCCAGCTCTGCCGCGGGGCGCTGATACAGCCCGCCGGAGCCGCCGATCAGCCGCCGCCAGAAGGCTTCCTCGCCCGGGTCCTTCAATGCTGCCAGCGCCTGCCCGCGCAGCACCTGGCGGCTGAAATCCAGCGCCGAATGGGCCGTGGTAGCCGTGGCATCGGGAATGCGCTGCAACACGTCCTGCGCATTGCCGCCGATGTAGAAGGAATATGTGGCGCGCAGGAACTGGTAGAGATCCTCCCGCCCCTTGAAGAGCGGTTCCTGCGCGGCGAGTTCGCCCTCGTCGATCGGCTTGGGGCCATAGGAATAGGCATCCTCGCCCTCTTCCGATCCCGACGCGCGCATCCGCATCAGATCGTAAGTGGCCAGCAGCATTGGCGTGTCGATGGCGGTTTCCGCGCCCTCGGCCAGCAGCAGCTTGTTGTCCACTTCCTCGATCAGCAACGCCTCGGCAGCGCTGCCCGGCACAGTGCCGGAAAGCAGCGCCTCATAGGCGTCAGAAAGGCCCGCCAGATCGCCGCCCAGCCACAGCACGCGGCGCTGCAGCCCCTTGGCCGATGCGGCATAGGCGCCCTTGGGATAGGCCTTGAGGTAGTCTGCCAGCGCCTTGCCCGCCTGCTGGTTGGCGGGTTTATCGATGGCATCCGCGCCCGAGAAATCGCCCCAATCGTCAAAGGCGGAAGCCTGCGCCGCATTCAGCTCCACCCGCGCCTGCATATAGCGCGCGGTTTCCTTCACCCAGGGATCGCCCGCCTGCGCCAGCGAGGCAAAGCCGCTGCGCGCCGCCTGCCAGTCCCCGCCATAGAAGGCAGCCGAGGCGATGAGGTAGGAGGTGAATTCCTTGCCCGGCTTGCTCGCCACATTCACAGGCCACGCAGGGGCAGGTACGCTGGGTTCTTCCCCGTCGCGTAGCCAATAGCTGCCGCCGAAGCTGGAACAGATCGGCGCAAGCTGCGCCCGGGCGGCGAGCAGCGCCTCGCGGTCAGCAGCGGAGAGCTTCGCATTGGCTGCCACGGCGGAGGAAAAGGCCGCATCCCCGCCCTTCAGGCTGACGCAGCGCGATCCGTAATAATCGCCCCCCTGATCTTCCCGCGCAGGATAGCTTGCCTGAGTGAAGATGCTCCAGTCGAAGAAATTGCGGGCGAAGCCATAATCCCACTCGATCGCCGGATAATTCCCCGCCCGGCTGGCCAGCCCTGCCCGGTCCCGCAGCAGCAGGGAAAGGTTTACCCGCGTATCGTTGCCCGGGGACATGACGATCGAGCTGGAGCAATCGAAACCGCCTGCATCGAGCTTCCAGCCCGGAGAGCAGCCATAATCGCCGCTCGCCCCCGCAGGTCCGGCCGCAGCCCATGCGCCCGCCGCCACGCCCAGAGCCAATACAAGCCGCCCCAATTTCATCACACAAGTTCTCCGCAGGAGTCCGCCGCCCGTTCTCCCGCCTGCGCGCAAATCTGGCAAGCCCGGAGCAGGGGATTTACATTGTGGAAATCCGCAAAACTGTAACGATTCCGTCGCGGTGGGGTCATGCAAGCCACATAGGGGCGTCATCCGGAGCGGGTAACGGCGCGTGCCGATCCCGCAGGCAGGATGGTACTGACATGAAACGCGAAGCTTCGCTCGATGCGCCGGCAGGCGGCAAGCTGATCCACGGCGCCGCCGTCAGCACCAGTGGGCTGAACGGAACGGCCCTGCTGGAGAGGGCCTTCGCCTTCGCCTTTCGCGGCCTCGTCTATCCGCAGATCTGGGAAGACCCTTTGGCCGATATGGCCGGGCTGGAAATCCGCGAAGGGCACCGGATCGTCACTATCTCCAGCGGCGGCTGCAACGCGCTGAGTTATCTCACCGCCGATCCCGCGCAAGTTACGGCGGTGGACCTCAATTCCGCCCATGTCGCGCTGGGCAATCTCAAGCGCACGGCAGTGGAGCACCTGCCTGACTATGCCCATTTCCGCCGCTTCTTCGGCGATGCCGATGCGAAGGAAAATGCCGAGGCCTATCGCCGCTACATCGCTCCGCATCTGGACCAGCGTTCGCGCGCCTATTGGGAAGGGCGCGACCTGCTGGGCCGCAAGCGCATCGGCATCTTCACGCGCGGGGCCTATCGCTATGGCCTGCTGGGCAATTTCATCGGCCTTGCCCATCTGCTCTCCCGGCTGCACGGCGTAGACCCACGTGACATTCTCAAGGCGGAAGGCGTGGAGGCACAGCGCAGCCATTTCGAGGCGCATTTCATGCCCCTGTTTGACCGGCCGCTGATCAAGCTGCTGACCAACCATCCCGCCTCGCTGTTCGGCCTGGGCATTCCGCCCGCGCAATATGACAAGCTGGCCGCCGGTCGCAGCATGGCCGATGTGCTGCGCGAGCGGCTGGAGAAGCTGGCCTGCGATTTCCCCTTCGCGGATAATTACTTCGCCTGCCAGGCCTTCGGCCGTGCCTATCAGCGGGCGCCCGGGGCCAGCCTGCCGCCTTACCTGCAGGAACAGCATTACGAGGCCCTGCGCGAACGGATCGGGCGTCTGGACGTGATCCAGGCGAACATGACCGACCATCTCTTCCGGCAGGAAGCCCAGAGCGTGGACCGCTTCCTGCTGCTCGACGCGCAGGACTGGATGACCGACCGCCAGCTCAACGAGCTGTGGGGCCAGATCTGCCGCACTGCCGCCCCCGGCGCGCGAGTGTTGTTCCGCACGGCGGACGAGCCTTCGCTGCTGCCCGGCAGGCTGGCGCAGGGCCTGCTCGACCTGTGGGACTATCGTGAGGAACGCTCGGCCGAACTGACCCGGCAGGACCGTTCGAGCATCTATGGCGGCACGCATCTCTATGTCCGGCGCGACTGAGGCCGCCCGCCCCGCTGCGGGTCACGCGGCGCAGATGGACGCGGTCTACGCGGTCCAGCGCCATATCTACGACCTCACCCGCAAATATTACCTGCTGGGGCGTGATCGGCTGATCGCCGGGCTCGATGTGCCGAAGGGCGGACTGGTGCTTGAAGTGGGCTGCGGCACGGCGCGCAATCTGGCGCTGGCCGCATTGCGTTATCCCGAAGCGCGGTTCTGCGGGCTCGATATCTCGGCCGAGATGCTGAAATCGGCGGAAAAGACGCTGGAGCGCAAGGGTCTGTCGGGGCGCTGTTCGCTGGCGCTGGGTGATGCGGCGGATTTCGATGCGGGGGCGCTGTTCGGGCAGCGGCAATTCGACCGGATCCTATTTTCCTACACCCTCTCGATGATCCCGCCCTGGCGGGAGGCCCTTGCCCATGCCTGCACCCTGCTGGCCCCGGGCGGCGAGATCCATGTGGTCGATTTCGGGCAGCAGGAAGGCCTGCCGGGTTGGTTCGCCCGCCTGCTCAAGGCCTGGCTCGTACGCTTCCACGTGACACCGCGTGCAGAGCTGTTTGGCCATTGCGAGGCACTGGCACGGGAGCACGGCCTCACCTGCGAGACGGCAGCGTTCTATCGCGATTATGCGCGCGCAGTTGTATTGAGGCGACCTTAAAGTGAAAGACTGCCAAGCCTAGCGGCAGACGCAAGATTGGGACGTAGGGCTGAGCCAGGTGTTACTGACTCGCGTCCCGTTTTTCCGGAACCGGCCGGAAGCAGCGGCAAACCAAACGGCTATGCCAATGTAACGCAGTTAAAACGGAACGAAGGCCGTCCTCGGGATGAACGCTTAAGTGGGAATCCAGAACGATTGGTTGGCTTATCCTAAGGTATCCTCCGCATGCGCCAGCAAGAGCGCAAAGTTGAGGAGAGTAGCGATGCTTAAGAAGGTGACCAAATTCCTGATCGCAGCAGGTGCGGCTTCCGGCCTGCTCGCCGCAACTCCAGCCAACGCCATGGTGGTCTATCAATTTTGGTCGGGCAGTTCGTTGATTGGTCAGGTCGTAGCCTGCGAGAGCGGCTCAGTCATTGAAGCCTGGGGTTCTTTCACGGGAACACCAACTGTCCAATACTGGGGAAGCCCCTGCTGATCCATATCGATGCCGTCGGCAGTACAATTGACGCATCCTCGGGAAACTAAGTGAGAAAAAGGGCCGCGAGGTTGCCCCCGCGGCCCTGAATCTCACACCTCAAGCGAAGTTGAGGTATAGGCTAAGCCTCAGTCATCCTTGAGGAAAGCCGGCATGTGGTCGGGATTGCCGCCACCTTCGCCGTCACGCTCGCGGCGCGGGCCGCGATCGCCGCCACGGCCGCCACGCTCACCGCCACGGCCACCATCGCGGCGCGGGCCACGGCGGTCGCCGCCCCGATCGCCACCACGATCACCGCGATCGCCACGGGGCTCGCGCGGTTCGCGGGGAGGACGGGTGTCTTCCAGTTCCTCGCCGGTTTCCTGATCGACGACGCGCATGGACAGGCGAACCTTGCCGCGCGGATCGATTTCGAGAACCTTGACGTAGACTTCCTGGCCTTCGGACACGACGTCGGTCGGCTTCTCGACACGCTCGTTCTTCATTTCGGAGACGTGGACGAGGCCGTCCTTGCCACCCATGAAGTTCACGAAGGCGCCGAAGTCCACGATGTTGACGACCTTGCCCTTGTAGATCTTGCCGACTTCGGCTTCCTCGACAATGCCGAGGATCCACTTACGCGCGGCTTCGATCTGGGTCAGGTCGGAAGACGAGATCTTGATCAGGCCTTCGTCGTCGATGTCCACCTTCGCGCCGGGTTTCGGCCACGATCTCGCGGATCACCTTGCCGCCGGTGCCGATGACTTCGCGGATCTTCGACTTGTCGATCTGCATCGTTTCGATACGCGGAGCATGAGCCGACAGCTCGGTGCGGGCAGAGCCCAGCGCCTTGGTCATCTCATTCAGGATATGCGCACGGCCTTCCTTCGCCTGAGCGAGGGCCTGACCCATGATTTCCTTGGTGATGCCGGCGATCTTGATGTCCATCTGCAGGCTGGTAATACCCGCTTCGGTACCGGCCACCTTGAAGTCCATGTCGCCCAGGTGATCTTCGTCACCCAGGATGTCGGACAGGACGGCGAAATCGTCGCCTTCCAGGATCAGGCCCATCGCGATGCCCGAAACCGGGCGTTCGATCGGCACGCCGGCATCCATCATCGACAGACAGCCGCCGCACACAGTCGCCATCGAGGACGAGCCGTTGGACTCGGTGATGTCGGACAGGATGCGGATCGTGTAGGGGAAGTCTTCCTTCGACGGCAGCACGGGGTGCAGCGCGCGCCATGCCAGCTTGCCATGGCCGATCTCGCGACGGCCCGGGGCGCCGAAGCGGCCCACTTCACCGACCGAATAGGGTGGGAAGTTGTAGTGCAGCATGAAGCTTTCATAGCTCAGGCCGCCCAGCCCATCGATCATCTGCTCGGAATCCTTGGTGCCGAGCGTGGTGGTGCAGATCGCCTGCGTTTCACCGCGGGTGAACAGCGCCGAACCATGGGTACGGGGCAGGAAGCCGACGATCGATTCGATCGGGCGAACCTGATCGAGCTTGCGGCCGTCGATGCGCGCGCCATCCTTGAGGATCGCGGTGCGGACGATTTCGGCTTCGATCTTCTTGACCAGCTTGCCAGCCACCATCTGCGTCTGGCCGCCTTCGCCTGCGAAGGCTTCCTTGGCCTTGGCGCGGGCTTCGTTCAGCGCGTTGGAACGCGCCGACTTGTCGGTCAGCTTGTAAGCGGCAGCAATGTCCTTGCCGACGAGGGTCTTGAGCTTCTTCTTCATGTCGGCGGTGTTGTCCGACAGGTCGATTTCCCAAGGCTCCTTGGCGGCCTTTTCGGCGAGGTCGACGATCGCCTTGACGACCTTCTTGCTTTCCTCATGCGCGAACATGACGGCGCCGAGCATTTCCTCTTCCGTAAGCTCCTTGGCTTCGGATTCGACCATCATCACCGCATCGTAGGTAGCGGCGACGACGAGATCGAGGCGGCCTTCCTTGCAGGTTTCGAGGCTGGGATTGAGGATATATTCGCCATCCTGGAAGCCGACGCGGCAGCCGCCGATCGGGCCCATGAAGGGCACGCCGGAAATGGTCAGCGCGGCAGAGGCGGCGATCATCGCCACGATATCGGCCTCGGTTTCGCCATCATAGGACAGGACCTGGCAGATCACGTTGATTTCGTTGTAGAAACCTTCGGGGAACAGCGGACGGACCGGACGATCGATCAGGCGGCTGGTCAGCGTTTCCTTTTCGGTCGCGCCGCGTTCGCGCTTGAAGAAGCCACCCGGGATACGGCCGGCGGCAGAGAACTTTTCCTGATAGTGGACGGTAAGGGGGAAGAAATCCTGCCCTTCCTTCACGCTCTTGGCGGCGGTCACGGCGCAGAGCACCACGGTTTCGCCATAGGTGGCCAGCACAGCGCCATCAGCCTGGCGGGCAATGCGGCCGGTTTCCAGAGTGAGGGTCTTTCCGCCCCACTCCAGCGATACGGTTTTGACGTCGAACATGTATTTTCCTTCGAACCCGCGCGGCCCCATTGCCGGGCGGGGTTTTCTGCCGGGTATTCCGTCCCGGTCCGGTGCGGGGCCTTTTCAATGCCCCAGGCCCCTTCACCGAATTGCGAAGGAAACCTTGTCTGTCCGTGAGCCCCGCAGAGGCGGGCACTCACACAAAGCGAAAGGGCGGCCCGTTGGAGCCGCCCTCGAGAAACTCTTATTTACGCAGACCCAGCTTCTGGATCAGGCCGTTATACCGCTCGACATCCTTCTTCTTGAGGTATGCGAGCAGGCTGCGGCGCTTGTTGACCATCATCAGCAGGCCGCGGCGCGAGTGGTTGTCCTTGTGGTGCGCCTTGAAGTGCTCCGTCAGGTTGCGGATACGCTCGGTGAGGATCGCGACCTGCACTTCGGGGGAACCGGTGTCGCCCTCGACGCGGGCATTGCCCTGGATGATCTCAGTCTTCTTTTCGGCAGTTACCGACATTCTTTTACTCCGCGACATCTCTAAAGGTTGAAACCCCTGACGACCTTCGCCGTCCCGGCTTCGAGTTCGACCAGCGCGACGGGAACGCTTCCCGCCCTTGCCCAGTACAACCCGTCACCTTGGGGCATTCCGGAGAGGACGCGGCCCTGACGGACCGCCACCACCGCTTCCGGAGAGAGATCGAGAGCCGGGATGTCGTCCAGCCCCACCTCAAGCGGCAGAATTACGTCTTCAAGGGGCGCGCCCTTGCCGATTCCGTTCAATTTGTCCAGCGAAATCGCCTGAGCAAGCGTGAACGGCCCGGCCCTGGTGCGGCGCAGCATGGTGACATGGCCCACCGTTCCCAGCGCATGCGCTATATCACGCGCGAGGCTGCGAATATAGGTGCCTTTGGAGACATGGGCGGTGAGAGTGATCTCAGCCAGACCCCTTTGCCCTTCGACAAGCTCAGCACAAACGGAGAGAGCGAAGATAGTGACATTCCGCATCTTCAGCTCGACCTCTTCGCCCGCCCGCGCGAGGTCATAGGCGCGCTTGCCGTCCACCTTGAGGGCAGAGAATGCCGGCGGCACCTGTTCGATCGGGCCGGTGAAGCGCGGCAGCACGGCCTCCACCTGCGCAAGCGTGGGCCGCGCATCGCTGGTGGCCACCACCTGCCCTTCGGCATCGAGCGTATCGGTCTGTTCGCCGAACTTCACGGTGAATTGGTAGATCTTGCTGGCGTCCAGCATCCGGCCGCATAATTTGGTCGCCTCGCCCAATGCGATCGGCAGCACCCCTTCGGCCAGCGGGTCGAGCGTGCCGCCATGGCCCACCTTCACCTTGCCATATCCGGCCTCGCGCAGATTGCGCTTCACTGCTCCCACCGCCTGAGTTGAGCCGAGCCCCACGGGCTTGTCGAGAATGATCCAGCCGTTGACGCTCATTACCCGGCGCCTTCCGGGAAGGCCATGGCCCGGCCATGGTCGCGGATGCCCTTGGGCCAGCCATGGGTGAAATGATCGTATCCCACCGGGTTGCCGGCATAGATTTCCCGCACCGCATCCTCGAATTTCGGCAGGTCTCCCGCCATGGCGCTGAGGAAGCGATAGGCCGCATCGTGGCACTGCTCCGCCGTCTTGGCCTGCGCGCGCGCCGCATCCACCAGCCGCCGCAAGGTGGCGGAGGCACCGCCGCGCTGGGCACTCAGCCAGTCCCAATGACGCGGCAGCAGCGTGATTTCCCGCGCCTTCACTCCCAGCGACGGGCGGCCGCGCGGGCGCTGGTCCGCCGGACGCAGATCGAGATCGATCTGGCGCCCGGTTTCATCGTCGAACGCCAGAAGGTCATTCGCCCGCTCCAGCGGTTCAATGCCCTTGAGGCGTTCGGCCATGTCTTCGGCAGGGCCACGGGCGATAGGCTCGCCCTTGAGAAAAACGGTCACGTCCATGCGGCGGCTCCTTATCCCCGCCGCCTATATTCACCCGGATTAAATTTTCAACATATTATCCGGGTAAATATCTGTCAGTCGACCGTCGCCGTGGCTTCCGCTTCGGGCTTCTTGCCCTTCTTCGCTTTCTTGGGAGGCTGCCCATCGATCTTCACGAAGGACTTCAGCGGATAACGCTGGCCGGAGATATAGACGCTGCTCCAGCGATCGAGCCTGCCCATCGCGCCGGTATCGAGCCCGATGAACAGCGTATAGGGCAGGTCGGGAGAGGTTGCGAAAAGCTCGGCCTTGTACCACTGGCGATGTGCATCCTGAAAATAGATCACATCCCGCCCATCCGCACGCCAATCGCGCACCCCGCCATGATTGGCGAAGGCGATATAGGCCTCGGCAGGCTTTTCAGTAGATTGCGCCGCACCGGGATTATCCTGAGCCAGCGCGGGCGAGGCTGCCACGGCCAGCGCGGCAAGGGCCGGAAACACGAATGAAAGCTTCATCTCGACTTCCTTTCAATCTCCCTCTCGCGGCTAATGTCGGAAGAGCGAGGAACAGTTTCAAGGATGCGAAGAATACTGCCTCACTTCTGTCCGGTCAGCCCCCCGCCGCCCAGGCCGCGATGATGTAATAGAAATCCTGCACGCGCATCACCACGGGAGTAAGGAAGCGCCCGACAAGGTCAAAGCCCGGAATCAGGCTGGGCAGGATCAGCAGCAGCAGGAACACCAGCGGCAGGCCCCAGGGGCGCAGCTTCGCATAGGCCCGCGCGGCATCGCGCGGCAGCAGGCCTTCCACGATATGCGACCCGTCGAAAGGCGGGATCGGCAGCAGGTTGAACAGGGCCAGGAAGATATTGATCAGGATGAAGTAGTTGAGCCCCATCATCGTCAGAGCAAGCGCCCCTTCCGGCGGGGCCAGGAGCCCGCGCCCAAGCAGGCCGAGCCCCACAGCGGCAATCGCCGCCAGCACAAGATTGCTGGCCGGCCCGGCCGCGCCCACGGCCATCATGCCATAACGCGGATTGCGCAGCCGCCGTGCATTGACCGGCACCGGCTTGGCCCAGCCGAAGACCGGAGCGCCCGTCAGCATCAGCACGCCGGGCAGGATCACCGTGCCCAGCGGATCGACATGCCGCAGCGGATTGAGGCTCAGCCGCCGCATGTCCCGCGCGGTGGTGTCGCCCAGCATCAGCGCGGTCCAGCCATGCGCAACTTCGTGGAAGACGATGGCGATGATCAGCGCGGGGATCAGCACCAGCGTCGAAATAAGGGTATCTGTCATTGATGGGAGATAGGGAGAGCGAAGCCAAAGGCCAAGCTACCTGCTTGTTCTTTCCGCCCATTCCTCCGCCAGGATCGAGAATACCGCCGTATCGCGCACATGGCCGTTCCAGGTGATCCGTTCCGCCCGCAGCACCCCTTCGCGCTGTGCGCCCAGCTTGAGCACCGCCGCCTGAGAGCGGGCGTTGCGGACATCCACCCGAAACTCCACCCGCTTCAGCCCGCAGGTAAAGGCGTGGTCCAGCATCAGGCGCTTCACCCGGCTGTTGAAGCCCGTGCCTCGCAGTTCGGGCATGATGAAGCTGTTGCCGATCTCCACTGCCCAGCCCGGCGCGCCGCGTTCTATCCAGGCAGTCATCCCCACCAGGCGCTCATCCAGCAGCACGGCATAGACCCGGCGCTGCGGCGGCGCGGCGAGCAGGCTTTCGAATTGGGTATCGAAGGCCTCGCCCGCATAATTGGTTGGGTAGATCGCCCAGATCTCAGCATCGGCAGCCGTGGCGGCGCGTAGCCCTTCGCGGTGTCGATCCGCCAGAGGTTCGAGCCTGAGGTCCCCCTCGGCCAGCGGCACGTAAAGCCCGTCGTTCATACCCTCGATGCCTCGGTAAAATGCTTGCGGCACAGCGCGACATAGCGCTCGTTCCCGCCGATCTCGGTCTGCGCCCCATCCGTCACGGCGCCGCCGCTTTCATCCACTCGCAAATTCATCGTCGCCTTGCGGCCGCAATGGCAGACGGCCTTCAGTTCCACCAGCGCATCGGCAATGCCCAGCAGCGCGGCGGACCCGGGGAACAATTCGCCCCTGAAATCGGTGCGCAGCCCATAGCAAAGCACGGGAATGCCTGCTTCGTCAGCCAGCCGGGCGCATTGCCACACCTGTTCTTTCGTCAGGAATTGCGCCTCGTCGATCAGCACGCATGCCAGATCGCGCGCGGCATTGGCCAGGCTCACCTGTTGCCACAGATCGGTACTCGCATCGAACAGATTGGCGGAGGCTTCCAGCCCGATACGGCTGGCGATCGGCTTGCCATGCGAGCGCGAATCAATCTCGGCGGTCCACAGCATGGTGGCCATGCCGCGCTCGCGATAATTGAATTCGGCCTGCAGCAGGGTGGAGGATTTCCCTGCATTCATGCTGGCATAGTAGAAATAGAGCTTGGCCATGCCCGGCAGATAAGCGTTCGGCCGGGGCTTGGGGAAGCCCCGCAGCTTACTTCAGGTTGAAAACCGCGCTCAATCCTCGTCGAGATCGCGCACCACGCGCGGATCGCTCAGCAGCCGCTCGATCCGCTCGGCCTCGTCGAAGCTCTCATCGCCGCGGAACTGCAGTTTGGCGGCAAATTTCAGGCCCAGCCGCTTGGCCACTTCGCGCTGGAAGAAGGCGGTGTTCTGGCGCAGCGCCTTCACCACCGCATCCTCATCCTCGCCCAGCAACGGCTTCACATAGACAGTGGCGGTGCGCAGGTCCGGCGTCATGCGTACTTCGGTGACCGAGACGGAATGGGCCGAAAGCGTATCGTCATGCACTTCCTGCCGCGCGAGCAGCTCCGAAAGGATATGGCGCACGCGTTCGCCCACCTTCAGCAGGCGGACGGACTTCTCTTCACCGGTTGCAGGGTTGCGGGCCATCAGCGTTCCATAATCTCGATTATCCGCCGGATCGAGCGGATGTTGCGCGCGGTGTGGCGACAGCCGAGGCGGCGGGCGATGAAATCCCCGCTCAACTTCGTGCGGCCCGCGCCATTGACGTAATCGACATGCAAAGCCCTGTGGCCCGCAGCAATGCGTTCCGGCCCGCGCGTGGCATAATCGGCAATCAGCTTTGCGACGGCTTCGTGTTCCGGTTCATGTTCGAGGAAATGGACGTGGACCTGCTTATCCTCGCCCGTATCGGCGAAGGGATTTTCCGCCAGCGTGGCTGCCAGCTCGTCGCGGGTCATCACCACGGCGAAAGTCTCGATCTGGAAAGCATCACGCACAACATAGGCCAGCTTTTCCGCCAGCCCTTCCGATGGGCGTTCCTCATGCGAAAACAGCACATTGCCGCTGGCAACCACCGTTTCCACATCCTCGAAATCTTCCCACTCCAGCGCCTTGCGCAAATCTTCCATCGTCAACCGGTTACTACCGACATTGATGCTGCCAAGCAGGGCGACGTAGCGGGTCATCAGTTTCTGGCCACGATGAAAAGGAACATTGGGACACTCGGTAAGGAAACGGAAAGCCGGAGCCGGGCACAAGATCGCAAATGTTCATGCGTCTGGCCCGGCTCGTAGCTCACTTCCTGATGCCGTGCGTCACAACACGCGTTCGCGTTCCTCGATCTCGAACACTTCGAGCATGTCGCCCGCCTTGATGTCGTTCGTATCCTGCAGCACCACGCCGCATTCGAGGCCGGTGCGGACTTCGTCCACATCGTCCTTGAAGCGCCGCAGCGAGGCGATGACCGTCTTGGAAACGATGACATCGTTGCGGGTAAGGCGTGCGTGGAAGCCCTTGCGGATGATGCCTTCGAGCACGAGGAGGCCGGCGGCCTTGTCCTTCTTGCCCGCGGGGAACACCTGCTTGACCTCGGCGCGGCCCATGACGTTTTCGATCCGCAGCGGCCCCAGCTCGCCCGCCATCTCCTTCGCGATTTCCTCGGTCAGGTGATAGATGACGTCGTAATACATCATCCGGGTCTTGTTGCGGTCGATCAGTTCGCGCGCCTTGGCATTGGGGCGGACGTTGAAGCCGATGATCGGCGCGCCGGTGGCCGAAGCCAGCGTCACGTCGCTCTCGGTGATCGCGCCCACGCCCGAATGCAGGATGCGGACCTTGATCTCGTCATTCGAAAGGTTGTGGAGCGCATTGTTGATCGCTTCCACGGACCCCTGCACGTCGGCCTTCACCACCAGCGGGAATTCGACCACATTTTCCTTGTCCCTGAGGGGCGGAGAACATGGTGTCGAGGCTGGCGGGCGCCATGGCGGTGCGCTTCTCGGTGGCCTTTTCCTTGCGGTAATTGGCGACTTCACGGGCGCGCTGCTCGTTTTCGACCACGGTCAGCTTGTCACCGGCCATCGGCACGCCGGCAAGGCCGAGCACCTCCACCGGGAGCGAGGGCGGCGCTTCCTTGATCTGCTTGCCCTTGTCGTCGATCATCGCGCGGACACGGCCGCTTTCGGTGCCGACCACGAAGACGTCGCCGGTCCTGAGCGTGCCGCGATTGATCAGCACGGTGGCGACCGGGCCACGGCCCTTGTCCAGCTTGGCCTCGATCACGGTGGCTTCCGCCTCGCGCTCGGGATTGGCCCGAAGTTCGAGCAGTTCGGCCTGGAGCAGGATCTTGTCGATCAGCTCGTCGAGCCCGGCGCGGGTCTTGGCCGAGACTTCCACATCCTGCACATCGCCGCTCATCGCTTCCACGACGACTTCATGTTCCAGCAGGCGCTCGCGGATCTTCTTCGGATTGGCTTCCGGCTTGTCGCACTTGTTGATCGCCACGATCATCGGCACGCCGGCGGCCTTGGTATGATTGATCGCCTCGATGGTCTGCGGCATCAGCCCGTCATCGGCAGCCACCACCAGCACCACGATATCCGTCACATTGGCGCCGCGCGCGCGCATTTCGGTGAATGCGGCGTGGCCCGGCGTATCGAGGAAGGTGATCTTCTGACCGCCCTTGGTGGTGATCTGATAGGCGCCGATATGCTGCGTGATGCCGCCGGCTTCGCCCTTCACCACATCGGTGCCGCGCAGCGCGTCGAGCAGGCTGGTCTTGCCGTGATCGACATGGCCCATGATCGTAACGACCGGCGGGCGCGGCTGCAGGGTGGTTTCGTCATCGTAATCTTCCGAAGTGTCGATATCGACATCGCTCTCCCGAAACGCGCTGGATG